>JAFQNM010000107.1 GCA_017395885.1 Clostridia bacterium
ATTCAGAGCAGTGCCTGCCTCTTTTTTGTACAGCTCCAGGAGCACTCTTTGAAAAAGGGCGGGATGGAGCTTGGCGAGAGCTTTTCTGGAAAGGGGACCGGCTGAGAGGATCTTTTTTGCCTCGCCCTCAATAAAGTCACAGTCCTCTCTTGCCGCCTGAGAAAGTCTGAGAGCTGCTTCTGCCACTTTGGGGTTTGATTCTCTCATCAGGGGAACGAGCCTGTGGCGAACGGCGTTTCTCGAATAATCTGTACAGAGGTTCGTGCTGTCCTGAACGTAGGGGATGGAGCGTTGGCGGGCAAAGGAGCGTATCTCCTCTCCCGTACAGCAGATAAGGGGGCGGATAAGCCTGCCGTCTCTTATCGGGGCGATTCCGGAGGCACCCTTAGTGCCGCTTCCTCTCATAAGGTTCATGATTACCGTTTCCAGATTGTCGTCGCTGTTGTGAGCGGTAGCAATAAGGTCTGCCGAATGCTTTTTGCAAAGAGAATCAAAAAAATCGTATCTGATATTTCTTGCAGCCTCCTCAAGACCGAGACCCTGCTCCTTTGCCTCGGCAGGCACGTCTACGGTCAGCAGCTCAAAGTCAATACCTCTCTCAATGCAAAAGCCTTCTGCAAAGGCGGCATCTCTCTTGGCCTCCTCGCCTCTTATCATATGATTAACGTGGGCGGCAATTATTCTGAGCCGGGGGAATCTTTCTTTAAGAGAATCAAAAAACGAAAGGAGCACGGCAGAATCTGCTCCGCCGGAGAAGCCAACGATAACGCCCCGTGCATTTTCCATCAGGGAGAATATTCCGTTTGTCTCACAGTAGGCGCAGGCCTTCTTGTAAAGCATGTTGGCATCCCTTCCTTTCGTTCAGCTTCGTTTTTGGTCCTTCAGTATGTATTCAAAAAGTGCTCCTCCTCCGAGGATGCACATGGCGGCAGCGGCAGAGTGCTCAAGTATATAGATCACCGAAAAGGGTGAGAAGAGCCGCTGCTCGCATCCCAGCGAAACAAAAAGCAGCTGAAGGATGACGGCGCTGAACAGCAATTTGATTATATTTTCTGCGTTTTTTGGTGTCAGCATAGGTACCTCCCCATAGGATATCATTATTATTCAATATTATTCTATAGGAAGGAGCGGACTTTATCAACCCACAAATATTTGATGTTCAGCAATACATTACCACTATAATAATATATAAAAACGTATCCGATGTCAAGAAAATAAAGAGTTGAGGTTTACATTTTATCGTAATTATGGTAAAATAATAAAGTTGTGTGGAGGTGACTATGCTCAGACTTGATAAATATATTGCAGATACGGGCATTGCCAGCCGAAAGGATGTAAAGGCTGCGGCAAAGCGTGGAGCTGTCACGGTAAACGGCGTCCCCGTAAAGGACGTTTCCGAAAGGATAGACGAGAATACTGCACGGGTAGTCTACTGCGGACAGGCGGTAAACTGGAGAAAATACGTGTACGTTATGCTCAATAAGCCTGCCGGCTATATCAGCTCAACGGAGGAATCTCCCAAAACGGTAATGAAGCTTCTTCCTGAGGAGTATTCGAAAATGGAGTGCTTCCCCTGCGGGCGGCTTGATATCGATACCGTTGGCCTGCTTATCATCACGAACGACGGCCCCCTTGCCCATAAGCTTCTCTCCCCCCGCCACCACGCAGAAAAGACCTATTATTACCGCTGCTCTCCCGATATAGGAGAGGCAGAGGCCGCAAGGCTTTGCGAGGGCGTTGACATAGGCGACTACGTAACTAAGACCTCAAGGGTGGAGCTTCTTGCAGGCGGTGAGGGCTACATCACTCTCACAGAAGGCAAATTTCACCAGATCAAAAGAATGTTTGAGGCGGTGGGCTCCGGCATCACATACCTGAAAAGAGTGGAGTTTGGCACCGTCACACTGGATAGCTCTCTTTCTGAGGGAGAGTGGCGTGAGCTGACGGCAGAAGAGCTGGAGCGGCTAAAAAAAGCAGCAGAATAAAAATAGCACATATAAAGAGGTAAAAATGGACATTTTAGTAAGACTTTCAGAGGAATCGGGCATCAGCCTTTCTCAGATCGAGGCAACGGTCAAGCTTCTTGACGAGGGAAACACGGTACCCTTTATTTCAAGATACCGTAAGGAGGTAACCGGAAGCCTTGACGATACACAGCTCAGAGAGCTTTGCGACAGGCTGAATTATCTGAGAAATCTGGAGGAGAAGAAGGCAGACGTTAAGAATCTTATCGAGGGACAGGGGCTGCTCACACCGGAGCTTGTAGAAGCTATTGATGCGGCAGAGACCGTTACCGAGGTGGACGATATATACCGCCCCTTCCGCCCCAAGAGAAAGACCCGTGCCAGTGTTGCAAAGGAAAAGGGCCTTGAGCCTCTGGCACTTCTCATCCTTGAGCAACGGGCAGAGTACAGCCCCTCCATAGAGGAGGAGGCCGCAGGCTACGTTGATGCGGAGAAGGGCGTTGAAAGCGCAGAGGAGGCCATTGCCGGAGCAAAGGATATTATTGCGGAAATAGTTTCCGATAATGCAGATTACCGCCGTGAGATCCGCCGCCTCACCTTTATGAACGGCACCATCTCCTCAAAGCAGGCGGGAGAGGGAGAGAGCGTTTACGAGCAGTATTACGATTTCTCCGAGGCTGTAAAGGCAGTTCCCCCTCACCGTATCCTTGCGATGAACAGAGGCGAGAAGGAGGATATGCTGAAGGTATCCGTTACCGTTGATTCGGATATCATCCTCAACTATCTGTTCTATATGGTGGTACAGAGCCCCTCATCCCCTGCATTCAGATACGTGGCATCTGCGGTTTGCGACAGCTATGACAGACTTATCGCGCCCTCCATCGAGCGAGAGATAAGATCTACTCTCTTTGACGATGCCAGCGAGAGCGCAATAAAGCTCTTCTCCGAAAACCTTAAAAATCTGCTGATGCAGGCACCCATCAAGGGCAAGACCGTTCTCGGATATGACCCCGGCTACAGAACGGGCTGTAAGCTTGCCGTTGTAGATAAAACGGGTATGGTGCTTGATACGGCGGTAATCTACCCCACAAAGCCTCACGAGAGGATAGCGCAGTCAAAGCGCATCGTGCTTGATCTTATAAAGAAGTATAATATAGATATCGTTTCCATAGGAAACGGAACTGCCTCTGCAGAGAGTGAGCTTTTCATTGCGGAAACTCTCAGGGAGAGCAGTTATCCCACAAAGTATATCATCGTCAGCGAATCAGGAGCATCTGTGTATTCTGCCTCAAAGCAAGGTGCCGAGGAGTTTCCCGATTTTGACGTAACACAGAGAAGTGCGGTCTCCATTGCGAGAAGACTGCAGGACCCCCTGGCAGAGCTTGTTAAGATCGACCCCAAGGCTATCGGCGTTGGCCAGTACCAGCACGATATGAAGCAGGCAAGGCTTGACGAGGCCCTCTCCGGAGTGGTTGAGGATTGCGTAAACTCTGTGGGAGTTGACCTTAATACAGCATCCTATTCTCTCCTTTCCTATATTGCCGGCATCAATACAACTGCGGCAAAGAATATCGTTAAATACCGTGATGAGAACGGCGAGTTCAAATCCAGAGCCGCAGTAAAGAAGGTTCCCCGTATCGGAGATAAGGCATATCAGCAGTGTGCAGGCTTCCTCCGTGTTCCCGGCTCAAAGGAGATCCTTGATAATACGGGAGTTCATCCCGAGTCCTATGATGCGGCAAAGGCTCTGCTCTCTGAGTTCGGCTATACGGCAGAGGACGTTGCAGGCGGTCTTAAGACCCTCCGCCGAGAGGTGGTGGCAAAGGGAGCTGCAGAGGTTGCGGCAGGCCTCGGCATCGGAGAGCCTACCCTTATGGATATAATCGGAGAGCTTGAAAAGCCCGGCCGCGATATCCGTGATAGCCTCACGGCACCTGTTTTGCGTGACAGAGTTATCGAGATAGAGGACCTTGAGCCCGGCATGGTAATGAAGGGAACTGTCCGTAACGTTATTGATTTCGGAGCTTTTGTTGATATAGGAGTTCATCAGGACGGACTTGTGCATATTTCCGAAATAAGCGATAGATTCATCAAGCATCCCTCAGAGGTGCTTTCCGTAGGAGATATAGTAACGGTGAAGATCAAGAGCGTGGACGTTAAGAAAAAGCGTATCGGTCTGACAATGAAAAACCTCTGATTCTAATTTTATTAGAATAAAAACTGTGCATAAATAAGCTAAAAAAGCAGTTTTAAAGGCAGAGATAGCAAAATGCACAAAGAGAATTAATCAAATTTGGAGAAAAAACATCTTTAAATTGTGACTAAATACTGTTATAATAAACCATAGTAATGTGCGGTAATTATCCGCAAAAGTGAACTGCCAAGGAGGATATTTAAATGGC
>JAFQNM010000108.1 GCA_017395885.1 Clostridia bacterium
TGGCAGATATGAAAGATGAACGTCAATAAGCATACCGTCTGTATGTCCGCCAATTCCCGTTACCTCTGCAACGGTGCCGTTCTGAGTGCCGTCGGCGCTCTGAGAGTCCTCTCCCTCAGACGAGGGTGCGGCGGGAGCGCAGGAGCAGGCAAGGCAGAAAAGAAGCACTGCAGACAGAATCAAGGATATTATCTTAATTATTCTCATATTTTACCGTTCCTTTCGGCGGCACAAGGTCTCAGGCCGCCATTTTCTCCTTCAATTATAGCCTTTATCGCTCATTCTGTCAAGAAGCGCTCCTGCCGGCAAAGGGCCATCGACCTCAATTTGCATAAAAGCTCTTTACGAAAGCATAGAAATGTGTTATAATCAGTATATATGTAAAATGAGATGCTGTATCTGCACGCTGCAGAGAAATTGCATAAGCAAAAGAAAGGAACGTTTTCGGTTATGAAAAGAATACTCAGTATTGTTTTGTGCCTTTGCATCATTGCAACACTTTCATCATCAATGCTATCCTGCTCAAAAGCAAAAAATCCCGATGGCCCTATGGCCTACGTCCTCGCACAGAAGGGCAGCGCCTACTCTCTCGGCCTTGCCGAAAGCTTTAAGGTTGCCTTTGAGGAGGCCGGCGGCAACGTTACAATGGAGACCTTCCCCGAAGGAACAGAGGGCTTCTCCGAATATTTCTCCAAAGCTATTGACGTGGAGGCAGACGTTATCTTCCTCCCCGACGTTATCTCCACCGCACCTGCCCTTCTCAAGTGCGCAAAGGAGATGGGAATAAACGTGCCCATTCTTGCAGGCGACACGTGGGAATCCTCCATCGTTCTCGAAAGCGTAAAGGACACCGGCCTTGACCTTTACTGCATCACCTTCTTTGATGAATCTGATACGGATGAGGATGCCATGACCTTTGTGGACGGCTTTAAAAAATTCCTCAACGAAAACAGCGAGTATTACGAAATGAACGGCTCCGGCGATATGGTTGCCGCAGTTTCTGCTCTGGGCTTCGATGCCTATAACGTTGCAATGTCTGCCATCCGCACAGCGGCAGAGGAAAAGGGCGAGGACCTTACCTCGGTCGACGTGGCAAGAGCTCTCTGGTCTACCGACCACGACGGAATCACGGGAAATATCTCCTTTGACGAAAACGGAGATGCCCTTGAAAAAACAGTTTATATCAAAAAGGCAGCGGCTGACGGCTCTGCATTTGAGTTTGTGAAAAAGGAGACCGTTACAAGCGGATGCGATAAGGGCTCCGCTCCTGCCTACGACAAGGATGGTATCGCCATAGATACGGATAACAAACGTATCACGGTAGGCGTTTACCAGCCCACAACCGGAGACGATGCCCCCGGCGGAAATCAGGAGCTTCTGGGCGTTATTTATGCAAACAGCCTCGACAATAAGGTGATGATCGACGGCAAGGAGTATGAGGTGGTGCTCAACGTCAGCGATAACGGCTCTCTCGTTGAATACTCTCTGGCAACCTCAACAAAGCTGGTTGAGGAAAAGAGCATCGTTGTTATCGGCTCCTACGGCTCCGGAGTTTCTCTCGGCGCGGTGGACACCTTTGAGGCGGCAGGCCTTGCGGCTATCGGCGCCTCCTGTACCGGCGCAGATATTACCTTCGGCAACGACTATTATTTCAGAACCACCGTTGTTGAAACGAGAGAGGGCTCAGTTATGGCAAGCTTTGCTATGAGCCTTATGGAAGCATCAAGCGCAAAAACAGAATAATATAAAAGAGCCTCTGCGGAGGCTCTTTTTGCTGTTAATTCCGGTTTATCGGGAGATATGATGTAGGAGGCCTTTTTGTAAAAAGGCCCCATACGACTCCCGAAAAACTTCAAAAAGGGGATAATGCCCCGTGAGGGGCTTTTGCCGGTTTAGATAAAAGGAGCAAGCTCCCAATGATATATTCCCTACGGAAATCGTTGTAGGTTGGTCTTATTCCTAAGACCAACCTACTAAAGGGTGTCATTTTTTATTCATTACTATCGTTTGTGTTGCCGGGGGTGTATGTATAATTGAACTGGCTTGAAGGCTGCTCTGTGTTAAGCACGGGATCTGTGCTCTCAGCTCCTGCAAACGCAGTTGCTCCGCCGCCCTTCTTCTTTCTGAAAACCAACACTCCTGCTACTACCGTTGCAATGCCAAATACTACGGTAAGAGAGCCAAATACCATATGCAGAGCCTCTACCTCTTCCATTCTGCTTTCCCATTTGCGCATAAGGCCGCGGTAATCATCGGCAAGATCCTCATACATCTCTCTGACAATAACGTACTCTGCCCTTCTCGCCTCCGACATACAATTGCTGTATCCAAGAGAACAGGAATTATACTGAGTTCTATAATAACTGTAATCGCTCGAATTGATGATTGCGAGCGCCACACTTCCAAGAACGATGGTTATAACGAGAAGCACTGCTACTATGATGCCACCTAATTTTTTCATTTTTTCCTCCGTATCAAATATTTCCAGACCAATGTCCTCTTTGATTATATGACATATTTCCCTTTACGTCAACGAATTATTAACATTTTTGCGCTATACACATTTTTTTCTGACACAAACACAAGATACTGTATTTTGCTCTTGCAAAATCGGCACAAATAGTGTATAATGATTATAATTAAGTATTTTGAGGGTTTGTTTATGACGGTTTCCGAGTACATAATCCGATTTCTGAAGGAAAAGGGCGTTACCACCGTTTTCGCCTACCCGGGCGCTAACGTGCTCCGCCTTTACGGTCAGCTTTGCCAAAGCGGAATAAAAACAGTTCTCACCCGTCACGAGCAGGGTGCGATCCATGCCGCGGCAGGCTATGCCAAGTCCTCCGGCAAGATAGGCGTTTGCATTGCCACCAGCGGCCCCGGCGCCGCCAATCTCATTACCGGAATTGCAGATGCCAACCTTGATTCTGCCCCCCTTCTCGTTATCACAGGTCAGGTCCCCAGCCGCTATATCGGCAGAGATGCCTTTCAGGAGGCCGATATTCTGGGCATCACCATTCCCGTAACGAAGCACAACTACCTTATCACCGAGGCAGACGAGGTGCCAAGAGATCTGGAGGAGGCTTACCGCATTGCCACCACACCCAGAATGGGCCCCGTTCTCGTTGACATTACAAGCGATCTCTTCGACTCTCCCCTTCCCTCTGAGGCTCTCAGCTTTGAGTGCCTGCTGCCGAGAAGGAGGGATAACCACTATCCCCTTGAAAGCGCAAAGGGCAAGATCACTGAGGTCATCTCCTCCTGCCACCGCCCTCTGGTGCTCGCAGGCGGCGGCGTTGTTTCTGCAGGTGCTTCAAATCTCCTTCGCTCCTTCTGCAAAGCGAGCGGTATTCCCTGCGTTGTTACAATGATGGGCAAGGGCATTGCCGGTACTGATTTCCCTCAGCTTCTTGGCATGGCAGGCCTTTGCGGCAATATTTGTGCAAACACGGTGCTTGACCAATGCGACCTGCTTATCGCCATCGGCTGCCGCTTTTCTGACAGAACGGTCTCAGATTTTGAGGCCTTCGGCCGCTCAAGAACTGTTATCCACTGCGATATCGACCCTGCCGAGCTTAACAAAAACCTGAAGGTTTACCTGCCCATTTGCGCCGACAGCGCAGATTTTCTCACCTACCTTTGCGAGGCGGCTGAGCTTTTCCTTTCAGATGACCGGAGAGAAGCCTTCTCCGGCTGGTACACTAAAACTCCACCTGCAGTTTTATCACCCCACGATTCTATATACACAGCTGTTTGCCAATACGAAAACAACAATCCCGGCTGCCGCATCGTTACTGACGTTGGCACTATTCAAACTGAGTCTGCAAGGCTCATAACTGTTGGCTGCGAGCGTGCATTCGTTACCTCAGGCGGCCTCGGTGCCATGGGCTTCGGCCTGCCCGCCGCCATAGGCGCCTCCTTTGCCCTCTCCGATATGGAAAGGAGCGAGGGCTCAAGGATCATTGCCATCGCCGGCGACGGCGGCTTTCAGATGACCCTTCAGGAGCTGGGCACTCTGCCTGAATGCCCCGTTCCCGTTAAAATTATAGTTATCAACAACCGCACCCTCGGTATGGTTGAAGATATGGAGATAGGCCGTGGCGGCCACTACTCCCTCGGCTCTTACCCCGATTTCGCCATGATCGCCACCGCCTATGGGATCCCCTCTTTGCAGGCCACCTTTGATGACAGCACACCTGAAAAGGTTTTTGAATTTCTTTCTTCCAGCCAAAGCTCTCTTCTTGAGATAATTTACTGATCGGAGGTTTCTTATTATGAAATGCCCTTCCTGCGGATCTGAAGATATTAAGGTAGTGGACTCACGCCCCGTTGAGGATAACAACTCTATACGCCGCCGCCGTGAGTGCCTCGCCTGCCACAACAGATTTACTACCTATGAGGTTATAGACACATTCCAGCCCGTTGTTATTAAAAAAGACGGCACAAAGGAGCTCTTTGACAAGAACAAGCTTCTCTCCGGCCTTCTCCGTGCCTGCCAGAAGCGCCCCGTTAACGCAGAGGCTCTGGCCAACGAGATCGAGGCCGAGATCAACAACTCTCTGAGAAGAGAGATAACCTCCAGCGAGATCGGTGAGATCTCTATGGAAAAGCTTCGTGAGAGAGATGCCGTGGCTTACGTTCGTTTTGCCTCCGTTTACCGTGAATTCAAGGACGTTGAAACCTTTATGAAGGAGCTTGAGATCCTTAAACGGGACGAATAACTGAATAATGAAAGCTGTGATTTTACGGCCTCTGGCGATTTTTACGGTCACGTTTTTCGTTTCACTATGTTTCCTTTTCACCGCAGCCCCGGCCTTAAGGCTTTTGGCTGCGGTGATTTTTTCTTCTCTTTTCGTTACCGGCTTTGCTCTGCGCCTTTCGCTGCCCATTTTTCGTGAGCGCACGATGAAAAGCGCCGCCGCCACTGCCGTTTGCTGGCTTCTTGCAGGAACGGCGCTGGCATCTCTTATCTCCGTTGCTACCTTTGACAAGGGCCTCTCCAAATACGATGCCCTTGTGGGGCAGACCGTGACCGTTGAGGGTACGGTTACCGAGGTCTCGTGGGATGCAGGCTACAGCGGCTCCTACGTTGTACGTGCAACAATGATCGAGGGAAGCGAGCTTTCAGATTTTCTCTTTTTGCTCGATACTCAGGGAGGGCTATGCGAAAACGACACTATAAAAGCTGAGGTATCCTTCTCAGATATCGAATCGAGCCCTGAGTTTGATGCTCACACCTACTATCTCTCCAAAAAAATATTTTTGAAGGGCGAGGCAGAAAGCGTTGCCGTTACGGGAGAAGCAGGCTTTTCCCTTACATACGGAGCCAAAAGGCTGAACAGCTCCCTCTCACGCATATTAACCAAATCCCTCTCTGAGGAGGAGGGTGGGTTTGCCGCAACGCTCCTGCTTGGCAATAAATCAAACCTCTCTCCCACCGTTAAGCGTGATTTTTCACGGCTTGGCATTTCTCATATCCTGGCCATTTCAGGTATGCACATAACGATTCTCTGCACGATGGTATCAAGGCTCTTCTCTGTTTTCGGCAAAAAGGCCGGCCAGGCTGCGTGCGCCTGCACCGTTATCTTTTATATGCTGATCACCGGCTTTTCATCCTCCGTTACAAGATCAGGCCTGATGCTGCTTCTTATGATGCTTGCCTCCTTTGCCCAAAGGCAGTCAGACAGGTTCACTAACCTGGGTCTTGCAGCCTTTATTATCTGTATTATTGATCCGTTCAGCTGTGCCGACGTTGGCCTGCAGCTCTCATTTGCTTCTGTTTTTGCTATCCTTCTCTATTCCGAGGGGCGCAACAATTCTATTACCAATCGAAGCCTCTTTGTTCTCCCTCCCATTCTCCAAAAGACAGCTACAGCGCTTGTTGACGGTATAAAGATCACTGTTATCGTCGTTTTGTTTATGCTGCCTCTGGAGTGGCTTTATTTTGGACGTATATCTGTTATCTCCCCATTAACAAGCTCTTTCTTTTCACTGCTTTGCACCCTGCTTTTGTGGATGCTGCCTGTGCTTATCGTTCTTTCTCCGGCCCCCACCTTTCTTTTTGCGGCCGCATCCCTTATCAAGCCCCTTATTACCTTCATCTCCTCTCTTTCTAATGATATTTCTCAGCTGAGAGGTATCAACATTTCAATTGATTACCCGTTTTCTCCCTATTTCTGTGCTGCTGTATTTATTTGCATCTGCGGCTACTGTGTTTCCAAAAAGAAGCCACGCTTGATCTTTGCAGGTCTCTGCACCGTGCTGATAGCAGCATTTGCGATCTGCTCTGTCATCTACACCCAGCCCCTCAGGGAGACTGCCCCCATTACTATGCTTGAGCACAACAAAAGCGACGGCCTTTGCATCGCCTCCGACTCAAGGATCTTGTTAGTTGATATGGGCAACGGCTACTCCGGCATCTACAAAAAGGGAGCTAATGCCGCCCGAAACTACGGAGCAACTGAGATCGAAGCGATACTTCTCACCCACATCCACAGCTCTCATGCTCAAACGCTTTCCTCATTCTTCGGCTCAAATATGGTGCGAACGCTTATTCTTCCAAAGGAGGAGAGCTCTGCCTTTGACTCACTTGAAAAGCTCTGCCGCGAGAACCGTGTTCAGCTTATCACCTACGAGAAATCGGATACTATTGAATTTGAGAACGTGCTTCTCCGTGTGTCTCCAAGCGGTTACATAAAGCGGTCAAAGCAGCCGATCATACGTATAGACGTGGTAGCACACGACTCTTCCTTCACCTACGTGGGAGGCGCCTACCTTGAGTGCTTCCCCGGCACAGAGCTCCTTGCCGACCACGTTTGGTTTGGCACCCACGGCCCTCTCTACAAGGCTGAGTTCACTCCCCTCATCTCTGAAAACGCCACCGTTTATGCCTCAGATGCCGCCACCCAATATCTGCCCGAGGACTTTTATACCGATCCCTTAAAATCCCTCGTTCTGGACGGAAAATAATTATATTTGTATTGTATTCGGGGAAAATTTATAGTAAAATACCTTATATTATTCAAGGAGGTCACTATGGAACCTATACTTAAGCTCCTTTCTGAAAACTGCCTTTATTCTACCAAGGATATGGCCGCTATGCTGGATATGACTGAGGAGGAGATCGAGGAAAAGATCTCGGCCTATAAAAATGACGGCATTCTCCTCGGCTGTCAGGCCATTATTGATTACGATAAAACTGATGTTAACCACATCACCGCCTTCATCGAGCTGAAGGTGAACCCTCAGCCCGACCGAGGATTTGACAGAATTGCCGAAAACATCTACCGCTACCCCGAGGTTATGAGCCTTTATCTTATGTCCTCCTCCGGCTACGACCTTCTCGTTACCGTTGAGGGCGCAACCATGAAGGAGATCGCCTATTTTGTAGCCAGAAAACTTGCCCCCATTGAGGGCGTTGTTTCCACGTCTACCCACTTCGTTCTCAAGAAATATAAGTCCAAGGGAATTATTCATTCAAGCCACACGGTTGACGAAAGAGAGAACTGCAACTGATGTTTAACTGCCAAAATGCACTTTCCGAAAAGGCAAGAAGCCTGAAGCCCTCCGGCATTCGAAAGTTTTTTGATATGCTGACAGGCAGAGAGGGCGTTATCTCGCTCACCGTCGGTCAGCCCGATTTTGCCACGCCCTGGCACATCCGCGATGCAGGAATAGACAGCATTGCCGACGGACACACCTTCTATACCTCAAACAGAGGCACTCCTGAGCTGAGGCGGGAGATCTCTGATTATATGAGCCGCCGCTTTGGCCTCTCATATTGCCCCGAAGAAGAGGTCCTCGTTACAGTGGGAGCAAGCGAGGCTATAGATCTTGCTATTCGTGCTCTTATAGACGAGGACGATGAGGTCATCATCCCCGTGCCCTCCTTCGTTTGCTATTCGCCACTGGTTGAAATGTGCAAGGGTCGGGTAATTCTTTGCGAAACTACACCTGAGGATGGCTTTAAGCTGACGCCTGAGAAGCTTAAAGCCGTAATCAGCGAAAAAACAAAGCTGATAATTCTGCCTTACCCTTCAAACCCTACAGGCGCAATTCTTGAAAGAGATGAGCTTTCTGCCCTTTGCGAGGTCATAAGCTCCACCAACGCCGTTGTTCTCTCCGATGAGATATATGCAGAGCTGACCTACGGCAAGGCTCACACCTCCATCGCCACTCTCCCCGGTATGAAGGAGAGAACTATAGTTATTAACGGCTTTTCCAAGGCCTATGCTATGACAGGCTGGAGGCTTGGCTTCTCCTGTGCGCCTGAAGAGCTGACGGAGGCAATGTTCAAGATCCACCAGTATGCCATAATGTGCGCTCCCACCGTGAGCCAGTATGCGGCAACGGAGGCTCTCAGAAACGGCGACTCTGACATTGAAATGATGAAGGAGGAGTATGACCGCCGCCGAAAGTTTCTCACACGTGCCCTTTCAGATATCGGCTTACCCTGCCGCACCCCTGAGGGAGCCTTCTACGTGTTTATGAAGCTCTCAGACTACGGCCTTTCTTCTGAGGAATTCTGCGAGAGGCTGCTGGAGGAATATAACGTGGCTATCGTTCCCGGCACCGCCTTTGGCGATTGCGGCGAGGGCTACGCCCGCCTCTCCTACGCCTACTCCCTCGACCATCTCAAGGAAGCAGTTAAGCGTATAGAAAAGTTTGTGAGATCCCTCTCTTGAAAATAATTCGCCCTCTGCAGAGGGCGCCAAAGGGCTCCGCCCCTTGACCTGCCGCCTTTTGAAAAAGGCGGGCGAAAACTTTAATACTTTGGTTTGTCACTCCTTTGAACAAAGGCCCCGTGAGGGGCTTTTGTTGGTTTAAAGTTTTTTGCGGAGCTTTTTTCAAAAAAGCGACTTTCCATCTCTCCCCGACAAACCAAAGCAAAAAGGACACCTTTCGGTGTCCTTTTTAATTAAGCTTTATAATCTGAATTACTCAGCAGCCTCTGTCTCGTCGATGAGCTTGATGAGAGCCATCTCAGCAGCATCACCACGGCGGGGTCCCAGCTTATAGATCTGAGTATAACCACCGTTTCTGTTAGCGTACTTAGGTGCTACCTGGTCGAAGAGCTTCTTTACTGCATCTTCCTTTGTGATATATGCGAGTGCTGCACGGCGAGAAGCAAGTGTGTTCTTCTTGCCGAGAGTAATCATCTTTTCAGCCATGGCACGTACTTCCTTAGCTCTTGTGAGTGTGGTCTCGATGGAGCCGTTCTCAATGAGATAAGTTACCATACCGCGAAGCATAGCATTTCTATGCGCGGTCTTTCTGCCAAGCTTTCTGGTTCCGGGCATTGTTTTGTCCTCCTTTTCGCAATACTTTTTTTATGCGATCCTTTCGGACCTCTCAAAGTCTTACTCGTCTTCCTTCTTCAGCTCGAGGCCGAGAGAATGAAGCTTTGCGATAACTTCTTCAAGCGACTTCTTTCCGAGGTTTCTGACTCTGATCATCTCTTCCTCGGTGCGGTTGACAAGGTCTTCAACCGTATCGATGCCCGCACGCTTCAGACAGTTGAAGCTACGAACGGACATGTCAAGCTCCTCAATGGTCATCTCAAGTACCTTCTCTTTTACAGTCGCAACGCTTTCTACCATGATTTCTGCGTTCTTTGCCTCGTCCGAGAGATCTACGAACAAGTTGAGATGTTCGTTGAGTATCTTGGCGCCATATGAAATCGCTTCCTTTGCTGAGCTGGTGCCGTCTGTCAGTACCTCGATCGTAAGCTTATCGAAGTCTGTGATGTTGCCGACACGGGTATTCTCAACGCTATAATTTACATTGTACACCGGAGTGTAGATCGAATCGGTAAAGATCGTACCGATGGGAGCTGACATACCCTGATTCTCATCAGCGTACAGCTCCTTGTTTCTCTGCTGAGAAACGTAGCCGCGGCCCTTAGCAAAGTTCAGCTCCATGTGGAAGCGCACGTTCTCTCCCAGTGTTGCGATCACGTGATCAGGGTTGAGGATCTCTATATCAGCATCCTGCTTGATGTCACCGGCGGTAACTACGCAGGGTCCTGTTACGTCGATCATTGTGCTCTTTACGTTTACAGAGTGGAGCTTTGCGGTAATGCCTTTAACATTAAGAACGATCTCTGTTACGTCCTCCTTCACACCGTCCATGGTGGAGATCTCATGAAGAACACCGTCGATCTTAATGGAAGTTACTGCATACCCGGGCAGTGAGCTCATAAGCACACGGCGCAGGGAGTTTCCGAGAGTTATGCCGTAGCCTCTCTCAATAGGCTCTACTACGAACGTGGCCTTATCGCCACCTTCGCTCAAGTCCAA
>JAFQNM010000109.1 GCA_017395885.1 Clostridia bacterium
GGAGACCTCAACCTGAGTTGCGGGACGGGCAGGTCCGAGGATGATAACGTTTGCAATAGACTTCTTGGGGCCTACGAGAGTAACTCTCTCCTCGCATGCGAACTGACCGGGCTGGGAAAGGTCCTTCTTATGTGTGAGAGTTGCGCCTGCACCGAAAAGAGTTTCGATATGCTCAGCAGTAAGATGCACGTGACGTGCGCTTGTTTCAACAAGTACTTTATTGTTCATTGGGATATACTTCCTTTCATTGATTTCTATACTGATTATAGCACCGAACTTTACCAAAATCAACAGTTTTTACCGTTTTACCCCGAGAAACCTAAAAAGAATACCTTATTCGCCTTTTGCGACCTTTTCTCTGTAGACGCTGGGCGGCATTCCCAATCTTTTTGAGAAAAATGCGGAAAAAGCGAGGATGTCGTTGTAGCCGACGGAAGCTGCGATCTGGGAGATATTCATATCGCTTGAGCGAAGCAGCTGCTTTGCCTGTTCTATGCAAAATCTGTTAAGATATTCCTTTGGGGAAACGCCGAACTCCTCGATAAAAACACGGTAGAGATAAGACTGACTTATGTTAAGATGCTTTGCAAGCTCACCGATGGAGGGGCGGCAATGATAATTTGTCTCGATATATTTTTTAGCAGACATAGCATAATGCCAGGCCTTTCCGCCTCTTTTTTTCACAGAGGAATGGAGCTTCAGAATGTTGAGAAAAACAGATAAGGGTTCCACGGGATTAACAGACTCCAGCCTGTTGTTTTCAAGCTCCACCCACTGCTCCTCGAGAACGTCGGCAAAATCGTATTTAAAGATTCCCGTTTTTTCGTTGGCATTGTAGAATTTCAAAAAGAAATCGGGATTGTCGGTGTCGATGATGATCCACATATATTTCCAGGGATCGTCCTCTGAGGGATGGTATTCAACAGTAGCTCCGGGCAGGAATAAAAATCCCTCTCCGCCGCATACTTTGTTGCCCATAAAATAGCCGCTGCCGGCAAGGCAGTAATGTATAACGAAAGCATTTCTGCGGATCGGTCCGCTACGTGTGTCCGCCGGATTTTCGGCGCATCCGATAGCGGTAACGGTGACCGCAGGCATCCTTTCGGATGAATAGATCTCGTATCTCATAACGCCCTCCTTTTTCCTGTTATGATTTTAACATATATAGGCACGATTTTTCAATACCAAATCAAAAAATTATATGATAAACTTATGATAGAATGTAAAAATAGCTGATTGTAATCATTTTTACAGTCTGACCGTTTCGGGGCGTCCCGATATTGCAGAAATCAAACGATAAGGAAGGGAAAAGTATGAAAAGGATTTTATCAATCGTTCTTTGTCTTGTGATGCTGGTCTCTGTGTTCGCAATTTCCGCTTCTGCAGCTCAGTATAACCCTGAGGTGCTTGATGAGGATAACTTCAGCATTACTCAGAATATTATGAGAGACGAGACCTACGTTCTCGGAGACGTTGACGGCGACGGCGCCATCAACGCAATAGACTCTCTCTGTCTTAAGGCAACCGTTGCCGGCGCAGGCGGAGTTGTCTGCATTTTGGACGCAGCTGACTTTGATGCAGACGGAATGCTTACCCCCAAGGACTCTTACTATGCAAGAGCCTGTCTTTCCGGCAAGTTCTCCACCACGGATTATGAAAACGGCAAGCAGATCTATAACCTTATGATCGGCGGCGTTTCCATTTCCGAGTTTTCCATCGTTATTCCCGAGGATGCAGCATACGACTCCAACCTCTATTATGCAACAGAGCTTCTTTGCGATTATATCAAGGATGCAACAGGCGTGACTCTCGCGATCGAGAGAGGTGAGGCAAGCGGCACAAACGCTATATACCTCCATCACGTTTCCGACGACTCCGATATGGGCATGGAGCTCGGCCACGAGGGATATATCTACGAGGTAACAGATGCAAACCTCCACATCTACGGTACTCACCGCGGATGTATGTATGCGGCTTATGAGATCATCGAGGAGTATCTGGGATATTCCTTCTTCACAAGAGATAATACCTTCTCCTATAAGCAGAGAAGCGTTGATATCGAAGAGGGCACTAACGATACTGCGATCCCCTCCTACAGATTCAGACATACAAAGTCCACATTCCCCTCCGGAAACCGTGAGGCAGGATACCTTGCCCGCAAGCTCAACGGTTCTCAGAGCTACAGCTATAAGAACGAGAAGAGAAGTCTTGAATATTACGGTGATTTTGTAGGTCCCGTATTCAATAACATCCACTCTTATTCCTACTACTGGGCAATGGGTACAGGTACTATGCCCGATGATGACGGCACGATGACTCTCGAGGAAAGATACTTTGCAAAGTATAATTCCGGTGAGCTTAAGGATGAAACAAAGTGGGAGCCCTGCGCTACCGATGTGAACGTATATAACACACTTTTCTCCGGCTTCCTTGATACTATCAGAATGATCGAGGCAAGAGGCTATCCCATAAAGTATCAGGACGGCACAAACTGCTATTCCTTCTCCTTGAACGATAATTCCAACTGGTGTACTTGCCGTAACTGTTCAAAGGAGATCAGAGCAAAGACCGGTACAGGTCTCTATCTTGAGCTTGCAAACAAGGGTGCAAGAGATATTCAGGAGTATTATCCCGGACTTGACGTATTTACATGGACTTATACAAGAGAGATGCCTACGAACGTTCTTCCCGATGAACACCTTGTAGTCGTTCTTTCCGGATTTAACTGTGCAAACCATGCGCTCGGCAGCGGTGACTGCGTAGGCAATACATTCTTCGAGCACAACAACCAGACATTCGAAAGCATCATCGACCAGTGGAGCGACCTTTGCGATCAGACAGGCGCTGAAATATGGCTCTGGTACTACCCCGAGACCCACTACTGGTATATGTATGACCTTCCCAATATTTATAACATTTACTACGATCTTAAGTGGCTCAACGAGCACGGCGTTACAGGCTTCTTCTATGAAGGAAGCGGCGGCGGCGGATATATGTTTGAGAGTCTCAAGGCATATCTTGCTACCGAGGTAATGTTCAACACTCAGATGACCATTGAAGAGTACGATCAGCTCCTTAAGGACCACCTCTATGAGCAGTACGGTGAGGGCTGGGAGTATATTTACGAGTTTATCCAGATGTATGAGGAGGCAGGCGACGTTGCCGGATATGAGTTGGACGGCACTGAGCCTCACTGCTTCGTAGGTAACCATGCAAGAGCTTATGATACTACCTCCGTGGTCTACATCAATGAAAACTACGAATATATGAGAGGTCTCCTTCTCTCTGCAATTGATGCATACGTTGACGGTAAGACAACAAACGACGGTCTCAGAATAAAGAAGCTTAACGATCTCTTCAACTGCTTTGAGATCCTCGGACTCGGCGCAACATACGTTGATAATTATATGAACGGAACAGACGAGCAGAGAGCGGAATATGAGGAAAGATATACTGCATTCCTTGGGTATGCAAAGAATAACGGAATGAGAGTCAGCTCCTATGCAGAGTTCAATACTCTTCCCGCAACAGTTGATCTTTCCGTGAACCCCGCATCCCACTTCCTCCTTGCTTGTACCTGGAGAGCAAAGATCGAGCCCCTTCTCGGACCTCTTGAATAATTGTCCCGAAAATAAATATTATAAATTAAGGCTGTTGCACCGCAACAGCCTTAATTTTATTTTCAGTTGATCATCTGAGATATGACGCCTGTGACCGTAAGAAACAGCCATCCTGCTCCCCAGATAAGTGCAGCTCCGCATACTGTCAACAAAATATTCTGTACTGTTCTTTTCATAATATATTCCTCCTTTGCGCTTTCGCATTTTCTTTTATGGCTTAATTATAAAAGAGTATGAGTACCATAAAAGGGACAATTCCCTTTTGCGCAATAGGTGATAGTACCAAAAAAAGGACAAATCTCTTTACAAAAGAGTGAATGTGTGGTATTATCAAGGTATAGAAAGGAAGGGATATTATGGCAAAGCAGTTTGACGAAAAGCTGAAGCTTTTGTATGTTCTGAAGATCCTGCAAAAGGAAACTGACGGAGATCACCGTATGTTTGTTCCCGAAATAATAAAGCAGCTTGAAAAGGTGGGAATAAAGGCTGAAAGAAAGTCTGTATACAGAGATCTTGAGACACTTGAGGCCTTTGGCTTTGATATCGTACACGACAGGTCGGGCTGCGCACTTCTCAGCCGTGATTTCGAGCTTGCTGAGCTGAAGCTTTTGGTGGATGCGGTGCAGGCAAGCCGATTTATAACGGGAGAGCGTCAAAAGGAGCTTGTGGAAAAGCTTGTTTCAATGACCAACCGTCATCAGGCAAAGCAGCTTAACAGAACTGTACGTGCCGAGGAGGGAGACAGGATAACCAACCGCTCCATTCTCGTGAATATTGACTGGATACACGCCGCAATGGCGGATAACAAAAAAATAACCTTCCAATATTTTGATTGGACTCCTCAGAAGGAGCAGCAGCTTCGCCACGAGGGGAAAAGATATGAAATGAGCCCCTGGTGTCTCGTGTGGAGCAATGAGAATTATTATATGCTTGCCTATGATGAAAAAATAGATGCCATTCGCCATTTCCGAGTTGATAAGATGAAAAATATAAGAAGATCGGAGCAGCTGAGAGAGGGCTACGATACTTATAGCCGCTTTGATTTTTCCAGATACTCCTCAAAGCTTTTCGGAATGTTTTCCGGTGAGGAATGCAC
>JAFQNM010000010.1 GCA_017395885.1 Clostridia bacterium
AAGCATATAGAAGGGCTGGTTCAGGTTCAAAGAGCCTTCAGCGAGAAAAGAACGGTCAGATTCAGAAATTATGCCGTGTTTGAGGCGCCCCCCCGCTTTGGAAGGGGACTTCGCCGTGCATTGAGAAAAAACGGATTTTCCGTGGAGATATGGGTAAACGCCGATAATCCCGAGACGGCGGTAAAGCCTGTGCGCCGTTTGGAAAGGGCGGGAATAGCTACAAAAATATGTGTTGATGAGAAAAAGGATCAGAGGGGAGTATACGTGCACTTTTCGGCGCTTGGTCTGCCCGTCACGTTTTCAGACCCTCACTATACGGCAGAGAGCCCCGATGAATTTGACAGATGGCTCTGCGCCCCCCGTGCCATTGGCATCAATACATATTGCGATATAATAAATATGCTGGTAATGCAGACCTATTCGCCCAATTGCCGCCACGCCTCCTGCTTTGGAAGCACCTTTTATGTGGACGGTGAGCTCAGAGCGTATCTGTGCCCTTATTGCAGGGATGAGCGAACACTGCTCGGCTCCCTCAGAGAGGCTGCAGGCGTTGAGGAGCTGCTATGCTCTCCTGCAGTTGCAGAGCTGCTGCCCGGAGCAATACAAAGGCGAGAGAGCTGCACCTCAAAGGGCTGCAAAAGCTTTCCCTACTGTCAGGGCGGATGCCCTCTGGAGCAGGTGGGAGAGGGAGAGTGTGCTCACTACGGTGCAACCGTTGAGCGCATAGCACTTCGATTGAGAGAGGTGTACCGAGAGGGTAAGCTTTCTCAGGTAAATAACGTTGTAAAAAACGCAATACTGAATGCTCTTGCATTCGGAACTGCTTTTTTTGACGAAAGGGACTGACCACAGCCCCTTTCGAAAAAACCAAGAAAGGAGATTCGATTATGGGAAACCGCAATATTTTTGATCTGTTCAAGCAGTATAACGAGCAGGTCAAGAACGCGAACTCACTTGAAAACGGTGAGATCGAGGCGCGCGACTGCGTTGATATGTGCGACTGCTGCTCCAGCGGCTGTCTTTGCACCGCAGCATGCATTGACTGCTTCTCCTAATGGTTTCTGTATCCTGCGCCGCTTCCGGCGCAGGATCTCCCCAAAGAAAGGATAGCGATGGCTATGAAGAAAAAGAGCAAGACCTCACAGCTGACTCTGGGAGCGATCCTTTTGGCTGTGTTTGTCATTTTACATATAATCGTTCCCGGCGGCCAGAAGGTCATCCAGGGTGTTCTGATGGTGCTGACCTTCCTGCCTCTTACAGTGTATTCCGTATGCTGCGGCACGAAAAAGACGCTCATAATGGCGGCGGCCGGAGCGGCCATCTGTGCAATGCTCCTTCCCCCTGAGGTGCTGCTTTCCTATGCGGTGCCTGCCCTTGTTATAGGCGTTGTGGGAGGAATGTGCTACGGAAGGTGCAAAAGGCTCACGCTGGTGCTGGTTCTTTCCGTAATGCAGCTTTTGCAGAACATAGTTGAGCTTTACGTTTATTACGTTCTCACGAGCATCAACTTTCTTGAGACCTATGATTGGGCGGTGGGAGTTGTGTATGAGAGGATCCCGAAGGAGCTTCTTGCAAATGCGGTGTTTGCACCGTTTCTTGAGGACGTGATAGTGTGCGGCGTTCCGTGTATGATGATCCTTGGAGCGGGAGCAAAGGGAATAATCTCCTTCCAGCTTATCAGATTGCTCCATAAAAGGCTTGTATCCGTAATGGGGCCTGAGCCTGAGATCGAATATTCAAGGGCAACAAGGTTTTCCGGCAAGGGGCTATCGGTTGCATATCTTTGCGCCGTCAGCGTATGCAGTGTTGCGGCTGTTGCGCCCTTTGTGTCGGCGGTGCCATATCACCCTGTGAGTGCGGCAGCGGCGGCGTTTGGAATACTGATCGCGATCATATATTTCTATTATTTTTATACGGTGCGTGTCCGCACACAAGAGGAGCATGAGAAGCGGCTTTTGTATTCCTTTGCAATGGTAGCCCTGCTTCCCGTTAATATTTTTGCTCTGCCTGTTATTGAGATCAACCTTTTGAAAAAGGAGGCAGCAGGCAAAACAGAGCCTGATTCCGTAGAGAAGAAATAAAAAATATCCGTTGCCAAAGGCAACGGATATTTTTTGTTTCTTAGATTCCTTCCTTTTGGAAGAAGGCCTCCATTTCGTTTTTGTCAAGGCTCTTCTTTTGGCAAAGAAGGTCTGTCAGCGCCTCAAGAGTCGACCTGTGGCGGCTGAGCATTTCCTTTGTTCTTTCAAACTGCTGCTTCATCAGCGCCTCAGCCTCCTCAGGCTTCCAGCGGGCAAAGAGATTTTCGCCCATAGCATAGTCGCCGAGACAGGCCTTGATATAGTAGCGAGCCTTTTGAATATCTGAGCTTGCTCCCGTGTTGATTCCTGCTCCCTCACCGTAGAGCTCAATTTCTGCTGCTCTTCCCGCAAGGCAGCGGCAGACCAGATCCATAAGCTCCGAGTAGGTGTAGGTGCCGGAGGCCTTTTCTGATGAGCTTTCCATATAGCCGCCGAAATAGCCTCTGGAAACGATGGTCAAAAACGAGGGCGTGTTGCTGCAGAGGCGGCAAACAAGAGCGTGGCCTGCCTCGTGGCAGGCGGTCTGACGAAGGTGGTCAGGGTCCATTTTGTTAACGTCTCCGAAGCGGAACTCATCCAGAGCATCCATATAAGCAGAGCCCGAGGGCTCGCCGTCGGCGGCGGCACGTGCATAGGAGGCGTTCATCATTTCAAGGTCAGCATTGCTCATGCCGCCTGTTCTTTCGGCCATATTCTTTGCTATCTTTTCGTGGTTTTCTCCAAAGTGTATGCCGTGCTTGCGAAGGCTCATAAGAATGAGCTCGTATCTGTCATCCGTGTCAGGAAGGGGAATGTTGAGCTTTTTGTCAAAGCGGCGAACAAAGGCGCTGTCCAGCACTCTGCCGCTGTCGCCGTCCAGCTCGTAGTTGGTGGCGGCGAGGATGAAAACAGGGCGTTTTTCATCGTTGACAAAGCCGTCCATTTCAGCAAGGAAGGTGTTCAGGGCATCCTCGTTGTGAGCGGTAGAGGCAGAGCCGCTTCTTCTTCTGCCGATGGCGTCTACCTCGTCAACGAAAATAATGGAGGGAGCGTATCTGCGAGCTTTTTTGAAAAGCTCGCGAATATTTCTCTCCGTTTCTCCAACGTAGGAGCCGAAGAAGGAGGTTGCCGAAACGGGGAAGAATGTGGCGCCGCACTCGTTTGCCATTGCCTTTGCAAGCATGGTCTTTCCCGTGCCGGGAGGGCCGTAGAGAAGAACGCCCTTGGGCATTTTCTGTCCCTTGAGAGCAGTTTCTCTCGGGTCGTCCAGAGCCTTGCAGTATTCGCTGAGAGCTGCCTTTGCAGTTTTGCAGCCGATCACGTCAACAAACATCAGGTTGTTGTTTTCGCCCTTTCTTGCAATGTTTGCGGCATCTCCTGCGGCAGGTGCGCTTTTCAGGCAAAGCTTTTCAAAGGATATGGCAACGGCAGTGTCGTCGATAATATACTGGGCACAGTTAAAGGAGAGCACCTTTCCAGTTCTGCCCAGAGAGAAAACACCGTTGTTGATGCGGGCATTGAGAGAAAGCTCGTCGAGAGCCTCCTCAAACTCCTCGGTGGCAGAGGGATCAAGCTTTATGATGCCTCTTGCTCCTTTGGCGAGAAGGGTATCGAAATCTCCCGCCTCTCTGCCGGAGAGGTCGAGTATGTAAACGGGTATCTCCGGGGTATACTCTCTTGCATAGTTGAATATACGCATACCGTCGGAGTTAAGATCCTCAATGTCGTTTGGCATCTTATCCGAAACGGTGAGGCCGCAGAGAGGGTCAACGAGAATGTAGTCGATAACGCCTCTCACCCTTCTCTTGAAAAGATCGGGATCGCGGATGACCTCAAAAACGGTGCTTGAGCCGTTAAAGGAGCCGCCGTCAAAGGCCTTGATGCCCTCCTCTGCGAAAACGGCAACTCTCATCTGCTTGTTGTTTGCAAACAGCTCGCTGACACCCTCATCGCCGTCCTTGTCTACGCTGACGGTGATGCTCTCCAGTGAGTTGACCCTTTCGCCGTATTTGGCGGAGAACTGCAAAAGCACCTCCTGCAGCTCCTTGACAACGGTGTTTCTCGCAAGGCCGCGCAGGGTACGCGCATCGGAAACTCCGCCGCCGCTGTAAAGCATAAGAGCGGCCAGAGCTCTTGGGTCGTAGTCAACGGTGAGGCCGGTGGACTTTTTGAAGAGCGCTATCTGCTTTTCTATCTCGTCCTTAACGATAGCCATAAGAGAGAAGGGCTCCAGATGGTTGAAGAGGATAACGTGGCCGTTGGCCATTCTGGTGGTGATGCATTCGGGGAAATACGGCTCTCTCGTGGCGGGGTTGACATCTGTTCTCAGAGCCTCGAGAATAACGTTTCTCGGCGTTTGAGAGAGGTCGCAGACGGTGGAGTCCTCGTAGAGGCTCTTGCCTGCGTTCGTTGTCATTATGATGATGGTATCTCTGAAGGATACCTCTTTTTTTATGTGATGGTCCATAAGCCTGCCTGCATCAAGTATCTGCAAGAACAGGTGTATGGTGTTGATATGGGCCTTTTCTATCTCATCGAAAACGATGATGCCGTTGGGGTTGTTGCGAACGAATCCCGTAACAACGGCAGGGTTTCCGTGCTCGCCGTTAAACTTTCCGTTGGCCAGATTATCAGAATACTCACTCATATCAACGACCAGCATCTCGCAGCCGAGGTGGTCCTTTATCTGGCTTGCAAGAAATGTCTTACCAACGCCTGAGGGGCCTGCAAAAAGCATAGTTGCAAGAGGGCCCTTTCTCTTTTCGTCGAAGGATGAGAACATTTTGCTCTCAAAAACGGTCTGAACGGTCTCGTCTATGGCGTGGCGCTGACCGTGGATGACCCGAAGCAGCTCGTCCTTCATCTTTTTCAGGCTGCAAAGGCTGCCCGAAAGGGTGAGAGGCTCGTCGTTCTTTTCGGGCTCAGCAGGAGCGGCAGCAGTAGAGGCAGGCATATTCAAAGAAATGGTCTGAACAGGCTCGTCTGCAGGAGCAGGCTCAGGCTCCCTTGGCGCAGGAGCCGGGGCCGAGGCCTTATTATCAGAGAAGAGAGCATCTGCCGATGCCCAGAAATCACTGTTAGAGCTGAGGCTTTCCGGCATCTTCCGGCGAAGTCTTGAAAGCTCGTCCTGATCGGGAACGCCGACAAAAACGATGACCTTGCGGTCAGCTCTGTCAATTCCCAGAAGGTTGAAAACGGCATTTTCCGCCTCGGTGCGGCAAACGGATTCGTCTGCATCGGAGGTGAAGTAATATATATGCTGGAAGGAGCTTTTAACGTCGGTCAGAAGGCTTGTGCTTGCAACCGAGTCTGTAAGCTTTTTTTCAATATCGGGCCAAAGCTCGTGGCCGAACTGCTTTTTGTAGTCCCATACGATATCGGATTTTGCAATAAGAACGGAGATTTTAAAGATTCTCATAAAGGGAGGGATCCTTTCCTGAATATAAAAAGAGGCCGCCGCAAGCAGATACAGAAATGCCATCACGGCACCGTGATCCGGGCGGCGTGATGGTGAAGGAATATCATTTTATGAGACCGGAAGCTCTGAAAAGAGCTTCCGGTCTTCATTTATCCCTATTCTGCGTGTTTGTGGCAGCGACGGAAGACTTAAGCGTAGATCGCCTTCATGATCTTGGGCTTAGCGTCATCAATGATGTTGAAGATTCTGATGAGAAGCTCAAGAGCCTCGGATGCTGCAGATTCAACGTCGAGGATAGCATCGTCGTGAACGATAACGTCGTTGTCGCCGTCAATGTAGAATGTAGCCCACTTGTACTGGCAGTTGAGCTCATTGCAAACGAAGAGAACGTCAACAGTTTTGTCAGCGGGAACTCTCTCCATAACGATATAGGGGGAGAAATAGTGGCCGTTCTCACCGGAGAAGAAGCACTTCGCTACGAGACCCTTGTTGGGGAGATCGATAATAACGTCACCGTCGGAATCGGTGCGGCAGTTATAGCGAAGGTTGTTGGAATCAAGGTAGTTAATGAAATTCTGAGCGCAAGCGTACATAGGAACCTCCAAAAATATTTGTGATGTGAGATTATATTACCACCGGATGTTAAAAAAGTCAATAGTAACGTTATTATATTGTTAAATTATGTGAAACATACACAAATCAACGTGGACAAAATGTAACAAATACGACAACAAAAAGCCTCGCATAAAGCAAGGCTTTTGAATACGCAGCTGTCAATCAAACTTTGAGTAGCCGTGGATGTTAACGAGGGCATCGATCTTCTGTCCCTGCTTGCAAAGCTCGCACTCGGAGGGCAGGTAGCTGAGGTAGCCGGGAAGGTCGCGAGGATTGAAGATGGAGGCAACGGGGTAGCCCTCAAACTCGGTGGTGGTAGCGAAAATGGAGCCCATTCCGGAAACACGTCCGCCGTAATATGTAATGGCCTCAATGGCGCCGCGGGCAGTGCATCCGGTAACAACGGAGGCAGCAAGAATAAGAACGTGCTTGCCGGTGATCATGGGGAGAATGTTTTCCCTGAAGAGGATCCTGTTGTCGGATGTGAACTCAGGGGTAACAACGTAAATTGTCTGATGAGCATTCATGTTGCGGAAATCGTTTTTGGTAAGCTCCTCGGCCAGACAGGTGCCGATAACCTCGGTGTTGTCAAGACAGAGGATGGTATCAACGAGGGTGTTGGTACGGTAGGCATCGCAGATAGCCTTGGCAGTAGCTCTTGCCTCGGAGAGGCGAGTCTTCTGCATTGTAATATCAATATAGTAGTTTATATGGCTGTGGCCGGTAGAGAAGTGACCCTTGCAAACGCGGAGCTGAACACCGTCCTTGTTTGTGGGCAGCTTGACCATATTTATAGGCATAAAATTATCCTCCTGAAAGTATATAGTGTAATTGTACAACGATTTGGTAAAATATGCAATAGCTTTGGGCAATATTTTAGTAAACTATTTGTTCTGCTAGTATAGCATCCAACTAAAAAAGCAAATTCCGATTTATCGGGTAGGGGAGACGGTCGCTTTTTTGAAAAAAAGCTCCGCAAAAAACTTTAAACAGGTTTAGATAAAGGGAGCACACTCCCTTTATATAAACCAACAAAAGCCCCTCGCGGGGCCTTTGTTCAAAGGAGTGGACGCCCCTTACCGATAAGCCGAATTATTATCCCCTTTTTAAAGTTTTTCGGGGGTCGTAGGGGGCCTTTTTACAAAAAGGCCCCCTGCATATTTCCCCGATAAACAGGAATTTGAAGTTTATAGAGCGGGCATCGGGCGGCTTTAAGGAGGTATGCACTTTGATACTATATTTTTTAATGTGACACCCCTGTGTCCTGCCGTATTTGTATAATATAAGTACAAAATACCGTACAAAACAGGAGGAAAAAATGGCAATTCGAGTCAATAATTGGACAAACGAGAACCGCATCGTGATCGCAGAAATGGGCGGCTTCAAGGTAATCGAGCATCAGAAGGATCTGAGCGTCAGCAAGGCAACTGCTGCAAATGAATATTACTCATCCAAGATGAACGTTAAGCTCAGGCAGGTGGAGATCACACTCAACGGCAACATGGTAAGGACCCAGGCGGGAGCAATGCAGATGCTCTGGGGCAACGTTGAGATGGATTCCGGAATCAAGGGCGGCGTTGGAGGCTTCCTTGGATCAATGGTAAAGGCGGCGGTAACGAACGAGACAGCGTCAAAGCCTGAGTACAAGGGAAACGGAAAGGTTATCCTTGAGCCTACATACAAGCATATCATCCTCCAGGACGTGGCAGGCTGGGGCCCCGGCGGCCTTGTTATTGAGGACGGAATGTTTCTTGCAAGCGACGGAAGCGTTGAGCACAACGTTGTATCCGTAGCACAGGATCTGGGAACGGCGCTTCTCAGCGACGAGGGCATATACAACCTTTGCTTCACAGGCAACGGCGTGGTAGCGCTTGAGAGCTACGTGCCTATTGAGGAGCTGGTGGAGATAGAGCTTGAGAACGATGTGCTGAAAATAGACGGAAACATGGCCGTTTGCTGGAGCGGCTCGCTCAGCTTCGGTGTTGAAAAGGCAACAAA
>JAFQNM010000110.1 GCA_017395885.1 Clostridia bacterium
ATGGACTTGAAATGACGAAATCTGCATCCTTCTCGACAGCCTGAGGCAGGCTGTCGAAAAAGGCGCAGACCGCAAATATATCAAAACGAAGACAGCCGGATCGAAACTTTAACTGTAAACGGCAAAATCAACTAATAATTAAAGTCACATTAAAGAAATCACCTGATTTTCAGGGGATTTCTAGCTTTTCGCCCTTTCAAGTCCTGTCGTACCTTTGTGCGCTTACAGGAACCCCCAAAAGCTCGCAAGCTCACTTTCGGGGAACCCCTCCGATGGACTTGAAATGACGAAATCTGCATCCTTCTCGACAGCCTGAGGCAGCTTGTCGATAACTTTATCGACAAGCTGAAAGCCCCTGATAAATCAAGGGCTTTCTCTTTATTATTTTGTTATTTCTCCGGAAATGCTATCCTCCATTTTTTCTTTAACCTCATCGGCTGAAAGACCGCAGGAGAACAGGTAGTAAAGCTTTGCAACTGCAGCCTCCGTTGTCATATCATAGGCACAGACAGCTCCCGCATCCTTCAGGGCTGAGCTGGTCTCATACGTTCCGAGAGAAACAGATCCCTTGAGGCACTGGGAGCATATTACAAGCACCGTTCCGTTTTCATGAGCCTTTCTTACTATGGGAAGAATGGCATCGGCGCTTCCCGGAATGTTTCCTGCACCAAAGGTCTCAAGGACTATTCCCTTAAGAGATTCGCTCATTATCTCCTCAAAAAGCTCAAACTGGATGCCGGGAAACACTTTTATAATGCCAATGGGTATCTTCTCAAGTTTCTGAACCCTGAAGGGCTCATCGCATACCCTTTGAGGGATCATATCGTTATAAACTATGCTTGTTCCTATCTTGGCAAGCGGCGGATAATTGGGTGAGCCGAAGGCATGAAGATCTGTGGCGCTCGTTTTTGTTGCTCGATTTCCTCGGTAAAGCTCGTTTGCAAAGCAAAGAGCCACCTCTCTTATCCTTCCCTCGCCTGCTATCATCATAGACGTGAGCAGGTTATCAAGCCCGTCATTTCTTACCTCAAACAAGGGAATCTGGGAGCCCGTTATTATTACGGGCTTCTGAAGATTCTCAAGAGAAAATGAAAGAGCCGAGGCTGTATATGCCATCGTATCCGTGCCGTGAAGGATAACAAATCCGTCATATTCTTCGTAATTCTCCTCAATGACCGAGCCTATAAGGTTCCACTCCAGAACGGTCATATTGGAGGAATCCAGCAGAGGATCCATCTCATAAAGCTCCCACGCCGGCATGGCCTCATCATACAGCGCCGGTATTCTCTTAAGAAGCTCTGTGAGAAAGCCCTTTTTAGGTGCATATCCCTTCTCCGAGCGGCTCATTCCTATGGTACCGCCCGTATATATTATAAGTATTTTTGTATCCATTTTGCCCTCCAGCATCTTCTGTTTTCATTATATCAAACACCACTCTCTCCGTCAACGCAGTTTATTCATATTTTTTTAATATAATTGTTGTATTTCAGAAGTAAATAGTGTAAAATTAAAAAGTATGAACAATTGTGAGGAAACGTGTGTTATGGATGTTAATTACAAAAACAAAAAACGCTATAAAACCGCAAAATACCCCATAAGGCAGCCTGTGTACCTGATGTGGCTCATCTGGTTTCTCTCCAAGATCCTTCTGATCGGCAAGAAATACAAGCTGGAAAAGATCAATATGGAGGGCCTCAAGCCTCCATATATATTGCTCAGCAACCACCACTATTTTATAGATTTCGAAATATGCGCTCAGGGAACCTATCCCCACAGGGTCAACAACGTTGTCAGCATTGACGGATACTATCGCCGCCCCTGGCTTATGGAATGGATCGGCGCTATCTGCACCAGAAAGTTCACAACGGATATGCATCTTATCCGCTCTATAGGTAAGGTACTTAAGCGCGGTGACATTCTTTGTATGTATCCCGAAGCAAGATACACCCCCTGCGGCACCACCGCTTTTATGCCCGACTCCCTCGGTATGCTTATTAAGATGAACAAGGTGCCTGTTGTTTGCGTTGTTCACCACGGTAACCACCTCCACTCACCATTCTGGAACTTCAGAAAAAAGCGCAAGGTACCCCTTTACACTACAATGACTCAGGTTCTTACCGCAAACGACGTTAAGTCTATGTCTGCAGAGGAGATCAACGAGGCTGTTACAAGGGCTCTTCAATATGATGAATACAAGTATCAGAAGGATAACGGAATCCTCATAACCGAGCCTTTCCGTGCAGAGGGTCTCCACAAGGTGCTCTACCAGTGCCCCCACTGCATGGCAGAATCAAAAATGGCATCTAAGGGCACTGAAATATTCTGCACAGAATGCAACAAGCGCTGGAATCTTAATGAGGACGGTACCCTGTCAGCAATTGACGGAGAAACTGAATTCAGCCACGTTCCCGACTGGTTTGAATGGGAGCGGGAGCAGGTCCGCCTTCAGATAGAAAACGGAGAATACTATTTCTCCGACGAGGTCGACGTTTACTCCATGCCCCGCTGCTGGCGTTTTGAAAAGCTTGGCAATGCCAAGCTCTCACACGACCCTGAAAACGGCTTTGTTCTCACAGGCCACTACAACGGTGAGGACTATCACATTCAGAGAGCTCCTCTCCAGACAAACAGCCTCCACATTGAGTATGATTATTGCTATATCAAACCCTTTGACTGTGTTGATATCTCCACAGAGAACGACTCCTTCTACTGCTATCCGACAAAGGAAAACGTTGTAACTAAGCTTGCCTTTGCTACTGAGATAATCTACCAAAGAGAGCTTGCAAAAACAAAAAGACCTGCAAGAGCCGGAAGATTACAGAAAACCGAAGCATAAATATTAAAGAAATCCCCTGATATTCAGGGGATTTCAAGCTTTTCGCCCTTTCAAGTCCTGTCGTACCTTTGTACGCTGACAGGAACCCCCAAAAGCTCGCAAGCTCACTTTCGGGGAACCCCTCCGACGGCCTTGAAATGACGAGATCTGCATCCTTCTCGTCAGCATGAGGCAGCTTATTGTTATAACTTTGAATTTGATTTGTTGTTACAGATACAGCAATCGTTTATTATATTTTTACGATTCCGAACACGTCGAGGACAGATGAAATAAGGATGAGTATGATACAAACAGGGGCTATATAGCGTATCATTACGGAAAACAGCTTCTTCTCAGGGAATTTTCCGCCAAGCTCGACCTCTTCAACTACTGCCTTAGGCTTCAACACATATCCAACAAAAATACAGGTTGCAAATGCTCCTATGGGCATCAGAACGTTATTACTAATAAAGTCAAAGAAATCAAGGAACTGAAGACCTATTATCTTAACCTCGCTCCACGAGCTGTAGCCAAGGGCAGAAAGAAGGCCAAGCGCTATGCAGAACGCAATAACAGTTAAGCAGGCAGGCACTCTCTTCATTTTCAGCTTATC
>JAFQNM010000111.1 GCA_017395885.1 Clostridia bacterium
ACAGTGAAAAAGCATCCTGCAATAGCAGGATGCTTCAGAATGGCGAAAAAGGCGCAGACCGCCAAAAGGCAGGACAATGAAAAACTAAAGCCGAGCATTGGCAAAAATCAAACCTTGATAATATTTCAACTGTTTGTTTAAAGAGAACCCCTGAGAAATCAGGGGTTCTTACTCTTTTTGCTTTTTCAGAATTCGAGAAGCTTTTTTGCGTTATTGCAGGTAATGTCGGCAAGCTCGTTCTGTGAGAGCTCAAGAGTGGCAAGAAGCTTCAGCTCCATTTCCGGAGAGTGCCATGGGCAATCGGAGCCAAAAACAAGCTTATCCGTTCCGTGGCGCTCAATTATCTCAAGCGCCTCAGACCGGGGCCTTGTTCCGTAGCCGAAGGAGGTATCAAAATAAAGAGGCAGGCCGCAGAGGTGCTTTATCACCTCGGCTCCCGAGCTGAGGCCTCCCCAATGTGCGGCTATTACCTGCGTATCTATATGGGAAAGTGCTCTTGCCAGATTTTCAGGCATACAGTGATAGGGGGCGGAAAAGCCAAAGTCATAGCCTGCGTGAAAAAGTATGCAAAGGCCAAGCTCAGAGGCCTTTTTGTAGATGGGGAACATTCTTTCCTCATCAACAAAGAAGCCCTGATAATCGGGATGAAGCTTTATGCCCTTCATTCCGAGCTCCTTTATCCGCTCAAGCTCTGAGAGAGCGTCGGGAGCATCGGGATGAACGCTTCCGAAGGGGAAAACGTTTTTTCTGGCGCAGGAGGCGGCAAAATCGTTGACCTTTTTCATCTGGTTAGGGTTTGTTGCAATGTTTTGCAGGGCAAAGCCGTAAACGCTCTGAGAAGCCATAAAATCGCAAAGGCCCTCAAAGGTTCCGTCAGTAAATGGCTCAAGGCCGCCCGACCTGTAGGAGAGCTGACCTGTTGCCGCACCTGCTATCTTTTTTGGGAATGCATGGGTATGGATATCAAAGATCATTTTCAATATAGTCCTTTAAGAAAAGAATAGCCTCTCTGTAGCCCTCAAAGCCCCTGCCGCAAACAGTTTTCGCAGCAACGAGGGAAACGTATGAAAAGCGGCGGAAATCTTCTCTTGAGTTAACGTCTGAGAGGTGGACCTCCGCTGTGGGGATCGCAACAGCCTTCAGCGCATCAAGAATGGCAACGGATGTGTGAGTATAGGCGGCGGGGTTGATAACGATGCCGTCAAAGCATTTGTATGCAGCCTGTATCTCATCAACTATTGCGCCCTCGTGGTTTGATTGAAAGAGCTTATACTCAATGCCTTCGCTTTGGCAGACCTCTCCGATAAAATCGCAGAGGGCGGCATAGCTTTGAGAGCCGTAAATATCAGGCTCTCTGAGCCCGAGAAGATTGAGGTTAGGGCCGTTTATAATGAGGAATTTCATATATTATGTCCTTTTCTTTGTGTTTAAATGCAGGGCTCTGATAATTGCGAGAGCAGTTTGATTAATGCCGCAGTTCAACATTTTAATGTCGGACCAGGAATTATACATAGGTCTGCGTGCCTCCCACAGGGAGAGGGCAGAGGTGGTTTCCGAGAGGGGACGCCCCTTTGTTGCGAGGGTATCAAGCTCTCTGGCTATAAAGACCACCGTTGAATTCTGGCGGATAAGACGGCGGTTTTCCGGGCGGGTAACAACACCGCCGCCGCAGGATATAATGCAGCCGCTTCTTTTGCAGACCTCGGCCGTTACCTGAGTTTCGAGGCGGCGAAAGGCCTCCTCTCCGTCCTCGGCAAATATTTCGGGTATCGTTTTGCCGGCCACCTTCACGATCTCTGCATCAATATCCACAAGCTCACGGCCGGTAAGGGCGGCAAGCCTTTTACCAATGGTAGATTTTCCGCAGCCGGGCATGCCGATGAGAGTTACGTTTTTCATCATAGCGGCAACCTTTTTTTCAATGGCATCAATGACGCTCTTATCCTGCTTTTCGGAGAAGAACATCTCGTTTGCGACCACCGCTTGGGCAACCAGCATACGGAGACCGCCTGCTGAGGGTATGCCTCTTTCCTCGGCATCGAGGATGAGGGCAGTTTTGTAGGGGTTGTATATAACGTCAAGAACTCCGGAAAGGTGTGGAAAGATCGAAAGATCAACGAGTCTCTCCCCATTTTTGGGGTACATACCGACAGGGGTGGCGTTAACGATAACGTCGGCATCGGCGTGGCGGTCGATATTTTCGTAGTTATCCTCGGTGTAGAGAGAAATAACGGTAACGCTTGCGGCTCCCATATCGCGGAGCACGGCCTGCACGGTAACGGAGGCACCTCCGTCGCCCAGCACCAGAACCTTTTTGCCCTTGATGCTTATTCTGGCCTTTTTTACAAGTGAGGCAAAGCCGCCGTAGTCAGAGTTGTCTCCAAACAGGGTTCCGTCATCACGTCGAACGACTACGTTTACGCTGCCGATCTTTTTTGCCCTGTCGGATATCTCGTCCAAAAAGGGCATAACTGTTTTTTTGTAGGGGATGGTCACGTTAATGGCCTTGAAATCCCCGTTTTTGATATAATCCTCCACCTCATGGGGCGCCTTTTCAATAAGTCCGTATTGGTAGTCTCCCAGCATGGAGTGGATAAGGGGCGAGTAGCTGTGGGAAAGATGCTCGCCCAGAAGTCCGTATTTCATTTTAACTGATCCTTTTAAATAACTTCGGAATAAGAGCCGAGGTATCTGAAGTCCTCGCACATAAAGTCAAGCTCAGAGATGAGCTGGATAAACTCGGGAGAATAGACGCTTGTTTCCAGATCGAAGTAGAACATAAATTCGAAATCGCGGTCGGGAATGGGGCGGCTCTCCAGCTTTGCAAGGTTGATGCCGAGAGCGTTAAAGCGGGACATAACTCTGAAAAGAGCACCGGGGCGGTGGGGAGTGACCACCATAATGGAGGTCTTGTCGGCACCGGGATAGATCTCGCGCTTTTTGGAGATGCAGATAAATCTGGTGTGGTTGTTGCCCTTGTCCTGAACGGAGGCACGAGGCACCTCAAGGCCGTAGAGAGAGGCACAGGAGCGGGAGGAGAGAGCGGCAATATCGTCCCTTTCCGATTCGGCAACCATTTTTGCGGCGGCAGCCGTGTTCTGACAGGGTGTTACCTTAACGCCGAGAGAGCGGAGAAAATCTGCCGATTGGCTTATGGCCTGGGGGTGGGAGAATACCTCCTTGATATCCTCAAGCCTTGTTCCCTTTTTGGCAAGGAGCTGGTGGTCGATGTGGACTCGCGTTGATCTGACAACGGAGAAATTATATTCCATCATAAGGTCGTATACCAGATTAACGCTTCCTGCGGTGCTGTTTTCCAGGGGGAGAACACCGTATTGGCACCTGCCGTCCTTCACGGCCTTGAAAACTGCCTGAAAGTCGGGATAATATTCAATATCCGGCACCTTAAAGAGCTTTTCTGCGGCGATCTGAGAGTAGGCGCCCTCAACGCCCTGGCAGGCAACCGTGGCATATTCGGGGAACATTTTGGGGGTAGAGTCGATTGCTCTTTTTATCTTTTCCGCCGTGGGAGAGGTAGGGTGCATATACTTTTCCTGCTCTGCACGGCTCATATCAAAGATGGTGTTGTATAGAGTTCTGGCATAGCTTGCCATATCCTCTCCCGCCATTTCCGATATCTTTGCAAGCTTCTTTCGCTCGCGGTTTGCATCGAGAACGGGGAGCCCGTTCTCGATCTTGTATTGAGAAACCTTAACGGAGACCTCCATTCTTTTGCAAAAGAGGTCAACTATTTGTCTGTCTATTTCGTCTATTTCTGTTCTGAGGTCATTGAGGTCCATATTGTTTTTCCTTACTTGCTAAGAATTGCATCAAGCACGCTGATTGCGGCCGCCGCTTCCATAACGGGAACTGCACGGGGAACGATGCAGGGGTCGTGTCGGCCGTGAATTATCAGCTTTTTTGGCTCCATTTCGGAGAGGGAAACGCTGTCCTGCTCCTTATCTATCGAAGGAGTGGGCTTTATTGCCGCCCGGAATATAAGCGGCATACCGTTTGTGATGCCGCCGAGAATGCCGCCTGCATTGTTGGTTGCCGTCACTATTTTTTTGTCCTTAACGGTAAAGGGATCGTTGTTTTCGCTGCCCCTTATGGATGCAACATCCATTCCTCGGCCGAATTCAACACCCTTTACTGCGGGAATGCCGAAAACGATGCCTGCAATACGGTTCTCCATTCCTTCAAACATAGGGTCGCCGAGGCCTGCAGGAAGGCCGAGAATTGCACACTCGATCATTCCGCCAACGGAGTCGCCGTCAGCCTTGGCAGACATTATCTCACGGCGGAAGCGTTCCTCCTCGTCCTGTGTTCGAACGGGGAAGGTATCAAGGTTTTTAAGGTCGTCTGCACAAACGTCACCGCATCCGTAGCAGGCTCCCGCTTCCTTTCCTATCCTGACGATGTGGGCACCGATCTTAATGCCCATGCTCTCAAGTATCTGCAGGGCGGTGCCGCCTGCAATGCAAATGGGGGCAGTCAGCCTGCCAGAGAAATGGCCGCCTCCCGCTACGTCCTGATGACCGCCGTATTTCACGTTTGCCGTGAAATCTGCATGGCCGGGACGGGGACAGTCGCGAAGATTATCGTAATCGGAGCTTCTTGTATTGGTGTTTCTGATAATGGCCGTAACAGGTGCGCCGCAGGTGGTGTTATCCACAAGGCCCGATATAAATTCGGGGGAGTCAGCCTCACGCCTTGGAGTGGAGGTTGGGTCCTTTCCCGGTGCTCTTCTTGCCATAAAGGCAGAAAGCTCCTCCATATCTATCTCAAAGCCTGTGGGAAGGCCCTCCATGAGGACGCCGATGGCAGGAGAATGAGACTGGCCGAATACTGTTATCTTTAGCTTTTTACCGTAAGTACTTGACATAACTTATCCTTTTTTAAAGTTATTCGATTTTTTAAAAAAACGCGGATATTATTTACTGCCTATCTTATGTCTTCACATATGTGAAGACTGAGCGGACCGATAAGCATTGATTTTTGCTTACTGTATGTCCGCAATCAAAGATTTCGACCGCGGCTCCTTCACTCGGTCGCTCAATCTGCCACCGGCAGCGCTTCCTCGTTCACCCGCAGAGGCGAAATCCTTATCAATAAGAATGCGCCACTATTCCACCTAATTTGCGAAAATCCTCGAAAAAGGCGGGGTATGATTTGTTAACAGCCTCTGCGCCGTCTATCTCAATGCTTTGGCACACTACAGAGGCGATGGCCGCCGCCATTACTATTCTGTGGTCGTTTGCTCCGTCAACTCTGCCGGGGTGCAGGGCCGCCGGGTCGCCCTTTATTCTCAGGCCGTCCTCCGTTTGGGTAACGGTGGCACCGATAGCCTTGAGCAGGGCCGCCGTGGTTTCTATCCTGTCGCTTTCCTTAAGTCGGAGACGGGCGGCGTTGTATATCACCGTAGTCTTTTTCTGAGCAGCCGCAACCACGGAGAGAATGGGGACAAGGTCCGGAATATCCTGAGCGTCTATCATTGCACGAGAGCCCTCTTTTGTGAGCTCTGCCAGAGCCTCAACCACCTTGCTGTCTCCCTGAAGGCTTTCGGGGTCGAGGCCGGTAACGGTCAAGGGTGCACCGAGGGCTGCCGCCGCAAGCCAGAAGGCCCCGTTTGACCAGTCTCCCTCAACGGTGAGGGCACCGGGTGAGCGGTATTTCTGCCTGCCGGGAATGCTGTATCCGTCGTCGGAGGAGATTATTTTTATGCCGTAGGCACGGAGTGCCGAAAGCGTCATCTCAACGTAAGAGGCAGACTCTCTTCTGCCAACGAGTATAAGCCTTGAGTCCTCCTCGCAAAGGGGGAGTGCAAAGAGAAGGCCGGATATGAATTGGGAGGAAACGTCGGCACGGATAGTATAAGTGCCGCCTCTCAGCTTTCCCGAAATGAGAAGGGGATTTGATCCTTCGGGGGACATTTTTGCGCCGTGGCTCGTTAGCTCACCGTAAAGGGGAGAAAGGGGGCGAGAGGGGAGACGGCCGTGAAGGTCAAGATGGCAGTTTATGCCGAGGGCAGCAATAACGGGCAGAAGAAAGCGAAGGGTAGAGCCTGATTCGCCGCAGTCTGCGGTCGCCCTTTCGGGGTGGGGAGCAGGGCTTGCATAAAACGTTCCGCCCTGATAGGTAAGCTCACAGCCGAGGGCACGAAGACAGCCTGCCGTTGCCGTTATATCATCGGAGAGAGTTTCGCATCTTATCTGAGACGGGTCTGATGAAAGAGCCGCACAGATAAGAAGCCTGTGAGCCATTGATTTTGATGCTATGGCAGGAATGCTTCCGTGAAGCCCCTTGCCGCTTACTGTCAGTTTCATTTTTTATCCTTATCCGTTAAGACCGCTTCTGAAGAAGTTTGTCAGGTCCTCAACGGGAATTTTTTTGAGAATGCAGCTTCCGATCCTTTCGGGAAGAACGAGGGTGATCGAGCCTCCCGCTCTCTTTTTATCGGAGAGAGAGACCTCAGATATTTCCTCGGCAGAAAAATCGCATTTATCGCAAAGGCCGTAGAGCCTTACAGCCTTGATAATATCCTCTGTCACACTGTCAGAGCAGATGCCCCTGCTTGCAGCACCTCTTGCGGCGATCACCATTCCGGCACCAACGGCTCTGCCGTGGGTTATTTCATAATTTGAGAGCTTTTCTATTCCGTGGGCAGCGGTGTGACCGAAATTGAGAAGAGCACGAACACCCGTATCTCTCTCGTCCTCGTTTACAACGTCACGCTTGATGGAAACGCAGCGTGCAATAACGGCCTCAGGGTCCTCTCGCACTCCGCCGAGAAGAAGCCTTTCAAAAAGCTCCCTGTCTCTGATAATGCCGTACTTTATGACCTCTGCCATACCGTCTGAGAATATTTCGTCCGTAAGAGTTGAAAGCAGATGCCAGTCGCAAAGAACGAGGCTTGGCTGCCAGAAGGTGCCGCAAAGGTTCTTGCCTGCCAAAAGGTCAATGGCGGTCTTACCTCCCACAGAGGAATCCACCATTGCAAGAAGGGTCGTAGGTATCTGCACAAATCTGATTCCGCGAAGGAAGGTGGATGCTGCAAAGCCTGCCATATCGCCAACTACTCCGCCGCCGAAGGCGACTATTGCATCTGTTCTTGTAATGCTGTTTTCAGCTAAAAACTCGAGTATCTCTCCGTAAACTCTGATATTTTTCGAGGCCTCGCCGTTTTTGAAAACGAATTTCACCGTATCAAAGCCTGAAAGTGCGCGCTCAAGTGATTCTCCGTGGAGAGAGTTTACCCTGTCGTCGGTAATAACGGCAAGACGGGGGCGGCCGCCGAGGGCCTTTTCTATATATCCGTCAGCAGCAGAGAGTATTCCGCCGCCGATAATAACGTCGTATTCTCTTGATGCCGAAACCTTTACGATCTCCATTATCCGTCTACCTCTTCCTTTGCAATTCTGCCCTCACGGAGTATCTGTATCATTTTTTCACGGTCACCGTCCCTGAGGGCATCTCTGTATTCAGTGAGGGAATTAATAACTGTTTCTATCTCGAAAAGCAGGTAATCCCGATCCTCAAAAAACAGCTCTGTCCACATATTTTCGTTAAGCCACGCAACTCGGGTCAGGTCCTTGTAGCTTCCGGCAGAAAAGCCCTTGTGGGTCTTTGCGGTGGGGCTTTTGATAAAGGCGTTTGAAACCACGTGGGGAAGCTGAGAGGTGAAGGCGATCATTCTGTCGTGCTCGTCGGCGGTGGTTACCGTAATGCGGCCGAAGCCTGCCGGCATAAGAAGGTCTTTTATCCTCTGGGTGAGGTTTATATCGTCAAATCGGGCGGGCACGATGATCATTGATGCGCCCTTGAACAGGTTTGCTCTTGAATATTTGAAGCCGGAGTACTGTGTTCCCGCCATAGGATGACCACCGGCATAAGTAAAGCCGTACTCCTCTGCGATCTTGAATCCTTCCTCGCAAACACGCTTTTTCGTGCCGCAGCAGTCCACCACCACGCAGTCCTTTGAAACAAAAGGTGCAATAGCCTTCATATATTCGATTGCCGCACCCGTGTAGAGGGCAACGAGGATAAGATCGCACTCCGAGAGGTTTTCCTCGGTGAGAGCGCTGTCAAGAACGCCTGCGATCTTTGCTATTTCTATAACCGACGTATCAAGGTCGTGACCGTAAACGGTGTGGTCGCCTGCCGCCTTGTAGGCCTTTGCAAGAGAGCCGCCGATAAGGCCGAGACCTGCTATTCCAATTGTCATTTTTCCACCTGATTTCTTATTGGGGATATTGGTGATTGATGAGAATATACTCTCTGAACTGTAGGGGCGAACTGTGTTAGCCCGCAATGTATAGACTTAGGTTATCGTTACGGGCGCACACAGTGACGCCCCTACGGGTTTGCCAAAATTTTCCGCTTCCTGCCGATCGTAGCTTTCTTTTAGTTAAATGACATTGCCGTTTTCATCTTACAGCGCCTCGCGTACTCGTCTGACTGCTGCGGCCACCTCTGCAAATTGCCGGGGGGTGAGGGACTGGGCGCCGTCGCAAAGGGCGTTGGCAGGATCGTTATGCACCTCGATCATAATACCGTCTGCCCCTGCCGCCGCTGCTGCCAGCGCCATTGGACGAACAAGCCTTGCTCTGCCTGTCGCATGGCTTGGGTCAACTATTACGGGAAGATGGGAAAGCTCCTTCAGCATGGGAACCGCCGCAAGGTCAAGGGTGTTTCTCGTATAGGTCTCGAAGGTACGAACACCTCTCTCGCAGAGGATAACGCTCTCGTTTCCGCCTGCCATAATATACTCGGCGCTCATAAGAAGCTCCTTGAGAGTATTGGCAAGGCCCCTCTTGAGCAGGATCGGCTTTTTTGTATGTCCGAGCTCCTTTAAAAGCTCGAAATTCTGCATATTGCGGGCGCCTACCTGAATAATATCAACATTTTCGAAAAGCTCAAGATGATGAGCGTCCATAATTTCAGTAACAATGGGGAGGCCGGTCTCCTTTTTTGCCTTGAGGAGAAGCTCTATGCCCTCAGCTCTCAGTCCCTGAAAATCGTAGGGCGAGGTACGGGGCTTGAAGGCGCCGCCACGGAGGATATCTGCTCCGCCGTCCTTAACGCCTCCTGCAACCTCAATGATCTGAGCCTCATTTTCAACGGAGCAGGGGCCTGCCATTATAGCAAAGCTTCCTCCCCCGATCCTTACCGCTTCGCTGACGGCGATAACGGAATCCTCAGGATGGAACTTGCGGTTTGCGCTCTTGAAGGGCTCTGAAACTCTTGTTGCGGCCTCGATTATGTCAAGGCCCTCAAGAAGATCTGTATCTATCTTGCTGGTATCTCCGATAAGGCCGATAATCGTCTGATAATGACCCTTTGAAACGTGAGTATCAAGGCCCTTTGCCTTAAACCAGGCGCAAAGGCTTTCGATCTGGGCCTCGGTGACCCCGTGCTTAAGAATTGCTACCATACTTTTTTCCTCTCTATATGTACTGCAGCAAAGGCTATGAAATAAAAATCACGCAGCCGATGCTGCGTGAAGGTGATCGTTATTCGGTCAGACATTACATGCAGCACAAAAAGCTTTTACCTCGGAGTAAAAGTAAAAATAGCTGCCGATATAGAACTTATGCTGCATCATTTTTGTTTACTTCTTTCAAGAATATACAAACATTATAAACCTCTTTTTTTTCTCTGTCAATAATTTTTGTAACAAATGTCGGCCTTTTTACTCTTTTTGGAGACAAAACTGTATAAAAAAGGGGCAGGAGGGTAAAATACCATCGTGAAACAGGCTCGTGCAAAAAATACGGATGACCGTAAGTACAATTTTTTGCGGCCCTGAGGGCAGAGCCGTGACTTTCGGAGGTCATATGGATAATAGAGCAAAAAGGAAAGCAGACAGGCAGAATCTGTACGTTACCGTTACGGTGATACTTATGATGGTAGCGGTGGTGGTGGCAATTGCCGTCTCCCTTGCAAAGAATCCCGCAGAGGCACCGAAGCCTCCCGAGGAAGCTGAAAGCGATACAGTAAAGGATTCCGGCTTTGCAGATGAGGAGCCCCTTGAAACGGAGGACGTTTTTCTAAGGGGAGACGAGACGGAGGCTGTTGATGATGAGACGGGAGAATTGCCTGAGGATACAGATGTATCCCGGGATACGGAAGGTGCTGAGGACGGCACCGACGTCGATGCAGATGCAGATGCAGATGCAAGCGTTCTTCCTCAGTTTATCGCTCCCGTACGGGGAGAGGTCATTCGAGATTGCAGCCTTGAGGTGCCTGTGTTTTCGCTGACTATGGAGGATTACCGTACTCATACGGGCGTTGACCTGTACTGCGAGCAGGGAGGCGACGTTGCCTGCATTGCAAGGGGCAGGATCAAGGAGATATGGGATGACCCTATGATGGGTACCTGCATATCAGTTGAGCACGCAGGCGGTGCAGTTTCGGTTTACAAAAACCTTTGCGAGGATATACCTGACGGAATAGAGGCAGGCCTTGCGGTGGATGCGGGCAGGATAATCGGCTCTGTCGGAAACACGGCTCTTATTGAGCTGGCAGAGGAGAGCCATCTTCATCTTGAGCTGTATATAAACGGCGTGGCAGCAGACCCTGCCGAGTATATTGATTTTTCCTCTTCATCGGTGTTTGCAGAGGGATAAGCATATTCCCCGACCTGCTTTGGCAGGCGGGGATTTTTCTGTTGCAATATACAATTATATGGTGTAGAATAAGATCAAGCATTAAAAAATATAAGCGGTATAGATAAACAAAAAGAAAGGAAAGAGCAAAAATGAAAAAACTTGTATGCCTGATCCTCACAGTGGCCATGCTGGCTGCCTCCCTGTCCGTCAGCACCCTTGCTGCAGAGGAGCCCTCCTTTAACCGTGGTAAAATAATTGACCTTTCCCGTTCAGGCGTTTCCGCCGGCGACAATTCTACCCACGGAAACCACCAGACGAGAACGGTACATACCTCCCACGGAGACTACTGTGCATATATTACGGGAACCTACACCGATTCAGAAAACCAAACGGTCAATAAGTGGTCTCTCATAAGGGTAGACCCTGCCACGGGAGACGCCACCGTTGTGTTTACAGGCGAGAAGTATTACGATTCCAGCCAGGTCTCTCTCATAGTCGATAAGGACGAGAACGTCTGGGCGATCACCTCAACCTCAGATTCCGGCAGAAATCTGACGGCGGAGGGCATAGACAGCCGTGCTCACAGGCTTGATGCCAAAACCGGCGAGGTCACCTCCTATTCAAGCATAATAGGCGGCGGTGCAAAGGATGGCTATGGCTATGCCACCTGCTTTTACGATAAGTATAAGGACCGTATCGTAGTTATGCACGCAGGCGGCGATTATAAGGCAGGCAGCACGTCCGGCGCATCACTTAACTGGACGATATTCGATATGAAGACAAACACGTGGCAAACGAGAGTTCGCTACGTGAAGATAGAGGCACGCCACTGCTATATGTACGGCTATCTCGACGAAAACGGCGGAATGCTGCTGATGGCACAGAGAGATATAAAGGCGGCATCTCTGGGATATCCCGAGATCGGCTCTGACGACGGACTGACGTATGCGGATAAGCAGTATATACAGCAGAACAATATTGTTCGCTGGGCGGCAAACTATTGCTGGGACCAGCTTGACCTTTATTATTTTCCCAACATTACCCAGAGCAAATGCGTTTCCTACTCCGTCTGCGCAGCAGACTACTCCCGTGTAACGGGAACGCAGAGTGAGAGATATACTCTTGCAAAGAGGCTTTCAAACTATTACCCTGCCATACAGAACAATAACGGCGGAGATTTTATGGTAACGGAAACGGACGACGGCAGAAGGCTTCTGCACATCACCTACAACAAGGCGTATATTCAGGCTGCAATGAACCGAAGCATCGGTCAGGAGAGCATCTGGTATTATCAGGTATGGGACGTGACAGACGGCTCGGCGGCAGTGAAGCTCTTTGACGGGCCCATATACGTGGACGGCGTTATCTCAGACGATAACGTGCTTGGCGGAGGCAGCAGCTTCAGGCTCTATGAGGATACCCTTGGCAACGTGTATTTTATTTCGGGACATAAGGGATGTCTCAACGTTTTCAGAGTTGAGTATAACGGCAAGGGCGGCTATAACTACGTAAGAGTGGGCAGCTCTGTATCTCTTTCCTTCAGCGGAAATCTTCTGAACATTTCCTCCTCAAGAGGCGGAAGCATAACGGATAATAAGGTCAACGTGCTTTATTACAGCAACGGAAAGTATATGTTCACTCAGATGGCCCTTTCTCCTGTGGAATACGAGCCTGTTCCCTGTAGCCATAATTACGTTCTTTCCGATAGCCTTTCAACCTTCCCCACCTGCACGGAGGGAGGAAGCGAGCACTATATCTGCACCTATTGCAACGGCACTAAAACAGAGGCGGTCTCAGCTCTCGGCCACGATACAAGGCTTACCCACGTGGAGCCTACCTGCACGGAGGATGGCTACAGCAGAACAGATTGCACCGTATGCGACTATAGCGAAACGGTGACCGTTTCTGCAACGGGGCACAGCTTTGAGGGAGGAGCCTGCATCGTATGCCTTGAGCCGGACCCGGATTTTGAGCCCAGCTATTCGCTTGGAGATATAAACGGAGACGGGCAGATAAACGCAATGGATGCCAACATTCTCAAGCGATTCATCTCCGGAACGGTAACACCCGGTGCGGCCCAGCTGGAAGCCGGCGATATTGATAAAAGCGGACAGGTGAACGGCATAGATTCCAATATTATAATGAGATTCGTTTCAGGCTCAGTCAGCGGCCTTGAGAAGCAATAAAAGTTATCGGTCCACCCGGCAGAGCCGTAGGCGTGATGCCAAATAAAAAAGCTTGTCGATATTTGGCGTGATACTCTTAACGGAGTATCACGCCGGTTCTATTCGCCTTCGGCGAGTTTTATTGCTCCGCAGTGTTATTCGGCTTACGCCGAGTGATATTTGCTTCGATAGTTTATGGCGAATAGAATATCACTGAAGCCGTAAGGCTTCAATATCACTTTCGCAAAGCGAAAATATCACGCTGACTTTAGTCAGCATATCACTTAACAGACAAAAGAAAGAGAAGACTCGCTGAAAAACGAATCTTCTCTTTTCTGTTGTTAGTGGGTTTGGGCTACTGCCCAACTGAATTTGTGCATACAAATGCGATGCCGGTTCTCAACAAGATTTGAAATAATTTTCAAATTATCCGTTATGGATAACACGCATTTACCGACAAGCTTTTTGTTATGCTCTTTTGTCCTTCAGCCCATATCAGCCGAACTCCTCCTCCTTCTTCTTGCAAAGGATGGAGGCCACAACGCACATTGCAATGCCCAGCACCGTGCAGATGATTCCAAGAACGGTGCTTTGCCCGATAAGAGCAACGATGCCGAAGAGAAGAACGTATATGCCAACGCTGCCGAGAATATTTCCCGTGTATGAGAAGCCGTCCAGATCGTAGTCCTCCTTAAAGAGGAAGACGATATCTCGGATAATGTAGATGATAATACGGATAGGAATGGTCAGCATAAAGACCATAAAGCAGAGAACGGATATGAGAAGTGCAACGAGAGGTGAGCCGCCGCCTCTAAGCTCAGTATGCTGTCCTGAATAGCAGCCGTTTACGTAGGTGGTAACTATCACCTCAAAGGTCTCGCCGCCCGCCTCCATAATTGCACCGTAGATCTTTGACATGGCTCTGAGGTCTCTCCAAAGATAGATGAACTGGCCGAACATTATCATCACTCCGTAGAAAACGAGCCAGTTTTCAACGGAGAAAACGCTGAGGCCCTTTTCCTTTGCTGAGCGGGAGGCAACGCTTGTTAATATGTTCACCGAAGAGAGAAAGGATATCTTGGGTGCATCCTCTCCGTAGAGGCCTGCCGCCTCAACAAAGCCGGAGAAGGTATAGGTGCCGGAAGGCAGAGCCC
>JAFQNM010000112.1 GCA_017395885.1 Clostridia bacterium
ACGATATTTCTGATGAATACGAGGAGCTGCTTGATAACTGCGTGAGCCATCATGATAGCCTTGAACATATCCTCATCGGATACCTCCTTAGCGCCTGCCTCGATCATAACGACCTTTTCCTCACTTGCCGCAACTGTAAGCTCGAGAACACTGTCCTCACGCTGCTTCTGAGTGGGGTTTACCATAAGCTTTCCGTCCTCGGTCATGCCCATGAAAACGCCGCCGATAGGGCCGTTCCAGGGAATATCGGAGATGGAAAGGGCGATGGATGCACCGATCATAGCGGTGATCTCGGGAGAGCAGTTGTAGTCAACAGAGAGAACTGTGAGAGATACGTTAACGTCGTTTCTCAGGTCCTTGGGGAAGAGGGGGCGGAGGGGTCTGTCGATAACACGGCTTGTAAGGATAGCCTTCTCACCGGGGCGGCCCTCACGCTTCAGATAACCGCCGGGGATGCGACCTACGGCGTACATTCTTTCCTCAAAGTCAACGGAAAGGGGAAGGAAGTCGATGCCCTCACGGGGACGTGCACTTGCTGTTGCGCAAGCAAGAACTGCGGTTTCGCCGTAGCGAACGATGCAAGAGCCGTTTGCAAGGCCTGCAACCTTGCCTACCTCAACGGTAAGGGGTCTGCCTGCAAGCTCGTATGAAAAAGTTTTGTAATTCTCAAACATTTTGCTTTCTCCTTTTTATTATATAGATTAAGCCTCGATGGGTTTAGCACTTAAATATGCCACTTTCGCACAACAGACTTATTTGTATGGGCGAAGTGTTCGCCTATACGGAGAATATACCCGTATTTGAAATTTGAAAGTAATATATTTAACTGCTAACCCCTTTAAGGCGCTTTTACAAAAATATAGGCCCCGGCAGGACGTTTGTCCTGCCGAAGCCGACTTAGCCATTTGGCTCTCGGCTAAAAGTGGAAATTACTTTCTGAGGCCGAGTTTTTCAACGATCGCACGGTAGCGCTCGATGTCAACCTTCTGGAGATATGCGAGAAGGTTGCGGCGATGGCCAACCATCTTGAGAAGACCGCGGCCGGAGTGGTGGTCCTTCTTGTTAGCCTTCATGTGCTCTGTGAGGGTCTTGATTCTGTGAGTAAGGATCGCGATCTGTACCTCAGGGGAGCCTGTGTCGCCTTCGTGAGTCTTGAACTCTTCGATAATAGCTGTCTTTTCTGCCTTTGTGATCATGGTGTTTCACCTCATAAAATTTATTTGCACTCGGGCATCTCAGGCGAGGCGGGTGAATCATTCCTCTGAAAGGAACTGTATCCTTCGTCCGGGAAGCCGATGCATGCCTAGTCATTGTATCACAACAAAACCAATTTGTAAAGAGCTTTTTTCACTTTTTTCTTTCTTTTTTATCAATGCAGAATCGTCTTGCCGTTGAGAGCAGAGATAAGCCGCCTGCAAGAATGAGCATAATGCCGAAAAGAGATCGCAGAAGCTCGGGGCGAGAGGCCGTTGCCGTAAGGCTTCCCGCAAGGGCTGTGGGCAGGCCGGCGGCGGCTATTGTCAGCACGGTGCTGTAGCTTATTTTTCGGCGCCTGCAGTGAACGAACAGAGCCGCTGCCGAGGCAAAAAGGAAAAAGTAAAGGTTTACTCCCTGGGCCTGTGTTTGCCCAACGTGTCGTATAAGGGTAAGATAAATTACAAGAAGGCCTCCTCCGCCAATACCCATACCGGAAAGCGCTCCCATAAAAAAAGCTGCTGCCATATCAATAATTACCATCAAACCACCGCCTTTTCATTATTATCTGCTCTTAATGCCCGTAAATACATGAAAAACAGTATAAATCCCGAGAAGCAGCAGGCAAAACAAACC
>JAFQNM010000113.1 GCA_017395885.1 Clostridia bacterium
AGACGGGTCGAAATTCGCTCCGATAGCATCGCCTACGGCGGCTCTCAGCTTAAGGAGAGTTTCGGGGTTATATACGCAGAAGCCGGGGTGCATCTCAAAAGCGATCTTTGTTACGCCGTGGCTTTCGGCAAATGCTGCAGTCTCCTTCCAGTAAGGAATGAGAACCTCGTTCCACTGATAATCAAGGACGCCGAGGAAGTCATCGGGCCATGCACAGGTTGCCCAGTTAGGTGTTTTATCCTCGGGGCTTCCTCCGGGGCAGCCGGAGAATGTGATTACTGTATCAACGCCAACCTTCTCAGCAAGGAGAACTGCGTTTACGAAGTCCTTATGGAAGGACTCAGCGATCTCCTTATTGGGATGAACAGGGTTACCGTGGCAGGCGAGAGCTGCAAGCTCAATATCATACTTCTTGAAAAGGCCGAGCCACTCCTGAAGAGCCGCCTCATCTGCGAGGAGCTTTTCGGGGTCGCAATGAGCCTTGCCGGGGAATCCGCCGGCACCGATCTCTACAGCCTGAACGCCGAGGCCCTTGAGCTTTGCAAGAGTATCCTCAAGAGAGAGATTTGCATAAAGATTTGCAAGTACGCAAAGTTTCATAATTAATGACCATTCCTTTCTTTGCATTTGTGCCGTTTCTACGAATTCTTTGCTGCTTTGCAAAGAAAGGCACAAATGGGGTTTGAAAAAGGCAAACATACGATTTATGGTTGCTTTATTTTCAAACATATAACCTTTCAAACAGATACACCCGTGTACCCGAAGGCACACGGGCATTAAATACACAAAAATCGAAGGGGATAGATGACGGGATGCGAAGACGTGATCGCGACCCGTGAGGCGTATACATATACGTCGAGGGTCGTGAGCGCGGCTAAAAAAGAGATTTAAAAAGAATCGAGGAAATCCGCAAGGATTTCAACAAAAACACCTGCAAGTCTATAACAGACTACATTTCATTATATATTTTCTCTTTTTGTTCGCGCCTGTCAGATATTCCCGAATCAGTCGAAGTATACAGCCTTACCTGTCTTTGCAGACTCGTAGATACCCTCAAGAATCTGAGTTACAACGTATGCCTGCTCGGGAAGTACAAGGGGATCTGTATCGTCGATGATGCAATGGATCCACTGATATGCTTCTCTCTCGTGAGGAGCACCGCCTGCATTGCCGGAGTAGAAGTCTACGCCGCCGACATCAAGGTCAATGTTCTTTACGAACATTCTGTTGTTATCAACGCCGTTGATACGGAGACCGTTTACCATATCAGCACCGCCCTGAGTACCGCAGAGAGTTGTCTTTGCCTCTCTTACGTCAAGAGAGTTAAGAGCCCATGCAGACTCGAGAACGATAGTTGCACCGTTTTCCATTACTACGAAGCCGAATGCAGAATCCTCTACTGTGAACTCATCGGGATTCCAGTCGCCGCAAGCGTTTGCTGTCTGTGTCTGGTAACGGAACTTATGATAAGTTGTTCCAACACAGTACTTGGGCTTATAGTTGTTCATAGTCCAGAGAGTGAGGTCGAGAGCGTGTGTTCCGATATCAATGAGGGGACCGCCACCCTGCTCCTCTTCCTTAAGGAATACGCCCCATGTGGGAACGAAACGACGGCGGATAGCGTGAGCCTTTGCATAGTAAATCTCGCCGAGATCGCCGCGATCGCAGATGTCCTTAAGATAGAGAGAATCGGGTCTCTGACGGTTCTGATAACCGATGGAGAGCTTCTTGCCGGTTCTCTTTGCTGCCTCAAGCATCTTGAGAGCTTCTTCGGAGTTGATTGCCATAGGCTTCTCGCACATTACGTGCTTGCCTGCCTCAAGAGCGTCAACAGTGATGAAGCTGTGAGAGATGTTGGGAGTACAAACATGTACTACGTCGATAGTCTCATCTGCAAGAAGATCCTTATAGTTCTCATAGAACTTAGCATCGGCAGTGCCGTACTCTTTGCAAGCTCTTTCTGCTCTTTCAATGATGATGTCGCAGAATGCTACCA
>JAFQNM010000114.1 GCA_017395885.1 Clostridia bacterium
CTCGGGCTTTGAATGAAGGGATCAAACGGCCGCAGGGCATTATTTTTGACCTTCAATGCAACCACGGGTGGAGAACTGACAAAAAGACAGACGAGGGCGGCGGCGGCGGTGTTATCGTGCTTCCCGAAATTGAGCGACCCGTGCCTCCAGAGGAGGAAACCGATGGATAACAAAAAAGTTATCTGGACGCCTCAGCCGAGGCAGGAGATATTTATGCGCCGAGGAGAGGACGAAGCTCTTTACGGCGGTGCTGCAGGTGGCGGAAAGAGTGATGCGCTTGTTATTGAAGCGCTGAGGCAGGTTGAGATACCTCACTACAAGGGATTGATCCTTCGAAAAACATACCCTCAGCTGAGGGAGCTTATAGACAAGAGCCTGAAATATTACAAGTTGGCCTATCCGCGTGCTCGGTACAATGCATCAGAGCACATGTGGACATTTCCATCGGGGGCGAAAATCATTTTCGGTTCCATGAACCACACAAATGACAAGGTGCAGTATCAGGGTCAAGCTTACGACTTCATAGCATTTGACGAGCTTACACATTTTACATACGACGAATACATCTACCTCGTCGGACGAAATCGCTCGAACGGTCCCGGCACGATGTGCTATATGAGGGCTACTGCCAACCCCGGAGGCGTGGGCCACGGTTGGGTGAAGGAAAGATTTGTTACCGCCGCAGAGCCTATGACAACGTTCTGGGGTAAGGTCACCTATGAAGATCCCGAAAAAGGAATGGTGACGAAGCATCGCTCCCGAGTTTTTATACCTGCAAAAGTATGGGATAACAAGGAGCTTCTAAAAAATGACCCCGGCTACGTTGCAAACCTCGCATCCCTTCCCGAGGCGGATAGGGCGGCGCTTCTTGACGGTAACTGGGACAGCTATGCGGGCCAGTTCTTCTCTGAATGGAGAAACGATCCCGAGCACTACCACGACCACAAATGGACCCACGTTATTGAGCCCTTCGATATTTCGATGGCCAACGTTAATATCTACCGATCTTACGACTTCGGTTATGAGCATCCCTTTTCCTGCGGATGGTGGGCGGTTACTCCCGACGGGACATTTTACCGCATTATGGAGTGGTACGGCTCGAACGGTACACCCAACAAGGGCCTTGAGATGGGGCCTGACGAGCAATTTGAGGAAATTGCTCGTATTGAACGGGAGCATCCCTGGCTTCGGGGACGGGACATATACGGGGTTGCAGACCCTTCCATTTGGGACGGCTCTCGCGGCGTTGCCGTTGCGGAAACGGCAGAAAAGCACGGTATTTACTTTGAGCCCGGTATAAACGACCGAATACCCGGCTGGATGCAATGCCACTACCGCTTGCAGTTCAACGAGCAGGGATATGCCCGTATGTACGTTTTTAAAAACTGCAAGGATTTTATAAGAACGATCCCAAACCTTGTTTATTCGCAAAAGAGGATCGAGGATCTTGACACGGATGGTGAGGATCACGCGGCGGACGAGTGGCGCTACTTTTGTATGAGCCACCCCGTATCTCCAAGAGTTCCCGCAAAGCCTCCCAAATTCAGGCACGTTGCAGATCCTCTTAACACGTTAAAAAAGTAACCCGCTGAGATCCTGCCTGCGGCACCATCCTAAGTGATGGTTCGACTGCACAAACAACGTACTGTGGTGTTTGTTCCGCTCAGGATGACAGGCAGCGGGTAAGGAGTTTATATGAATATCTTTGACATATTCAAAAAAAAAGATCCTGCATCTCCCGAAGAAGCAAACGGGAGAGGGCAGGTTCAGAAACCAAATGTCATTGACCGGCTTCAGGTGAAGCGGGCCGGTGAGCTTTTGGAAAAATACAAGTCCGGCAAGGCTCAGCTTGAGGCGAGGATCATTGAAAACGAGCAGGCGTGGCGTCTGAAGCTTTGGGATCACACACAAAAGAACGTAAATCCCAACGATCGCCCTTCAAACACTGCGGTGCTCTGGAACTGCATTGCCTCAAAGCACGCGGATTTTATGGACGGATATCCTTCTCCCAACATCGTTCCCCGTATGGGTGACGACGAGGATGAGGCAAAGAAGCTCTCTTATATCGTACCCTGTGTGCTTGAGCACGCGAAATACAGAAAGATCTACGATATTACCTCTCTTGAGAAGCTGAAGCAGGGCTGCGGCATTACCGGAGTTTTCTGGGATCCTTCACTTCACGGAGGTCTGGGAGACATAATTTACAAGGTTATTGATCCCCTTATGCTCTTCTGGGAGCCCGGCCGCAGCGATATTCAGGAATCGGCAAACATTTTCCTTTGCGATCTTGTTGACAACGAAGCCCTCAAGGCTAAGTACCCCGATATTTTAAACGACAAGGTCCTCGGGCAGGACAAGAGCGTTTCAAGATACGTATACGAGGACAACGTTGACACAACGGGCAAGAGCCTTGTTGTTGACTGGTATTACAAAAAGCAGGTGGGGGCTCGCAAGGTCCTCCACTTTGCAAAATTCGTAGGAGATACTCTTCTCTACTCTACGGAAAACGAAGGGCTTCCCTATCTTTATGCACACGGCCGTTATCCCTTTGTTCCCGACACGCTTTTCCCCTCAAAGGGCACGTGGTTCGGCTTCGGATACTCGGACGTTGGCAAGGGCGAGCAGAAGACCATCGACCTTATCTCTCAGGCGGTTGTTAAAAACACGATAGTGGGTGCAAAGCCCCGTTACTTTGTAAAAAAAGGCGGCGGTGTAAACGAGAAGGAATTTGCAGATCAGTCCCGAGATCTCGTTAGCTACGAGGGCAATGCCGATTCCATAAAGCCTATTGAATACAAGCCCATCCAGGGCAATTATCTCACCTTCCTTGACTCGAAGATCCAGCTTCTCAAGGAGGTTACGGGTAACCGCGACGTTAACACGGGAGGCACAACCAGCGGCATTACTGCCGCAAGTGCCATTGCGGCTCTTCAGGAATCGGGATCCAAGCTCTCACGCGATGCGATAAGCGGTACATATGACGCTTTTGAGGACATTATTTACCTCACTATCGAGCTTATACGTGAAAAATACGATCTTCCGAGATGCTTCCGTATTCTCGGAGAGGATGGAAGGCCTCAGTTTATCAAATATACGAACGAGGGCCTTGCGGACAAGCCCCAGGTCACCGAGGACGGACGGGACATGGGTGTTCGCCGTCCCGAATTTGACATAATCGTTACAGCCGAAAAGGCTTCCCCTTATAAAAAGATCGAGCGCAACGAGCTTATGATACAGCTCTATAACCTGGGTGTGCTTCAGCCTCAGAACGCACCTGCTGCACTTCAGCTCCTCTCTCTTATGGACTTTGAGGGAAAGGACAGGATCGTTGCCAAGGTATCTGAGAACGGTACCCTTCAGCAGAGACTTGAGGAATACCAGCTGATAGCACTTGAGCTTGCGGAGAAATACGATCCGGAAATGGCCAAGGGAATTGCAGCAGCTATTGAAGCCGGAATGCCGAGGCAGCTTGCTGTAGCTACGGACACAAGCGGTATGAGCTCAGAGGAGAGCCGTATGGAGCGTGTACGTGACGAGGCTCAGGAAAGGGCTCAGCCGCAATGATAAAGATCGAATACTGCCCTGAAGCCTTCACTTTACGGGCTTCGGGGCACGCAGGATACGCGCCGCCGGGACAGGACATTGTTTGCGCGGCGGTCTCGACCCTTATACAGACCCTTGCTCTTTGTGTTTTAGGATATACACACGGGCTTGAGGGTGAGCCGACCGTAACGATCGGCGACACGAGAGACGAAGCAACGGAGATCTCCTGTACTCCCCTTCCCGAGAGGGAGAGGGAAATCTCACTTATTTACTGGTACTGCATATGCGGGCTTGACGCCCTTTGTGAGAGGTACCCCGAAAACATTGGTATTACCGTCCTCCGGCACGAGGACTTACATACAGAGTCGCAGGCTTAACCTGCAGATGCGATGAGTTTACTCAGAAAGGTTTTTATTAATGCTTTTTAAAATTTTTAACCTTCAGCTGTTCGCAGAGGCTGAGGGAGCTACGGGCGCCGCCCCTAATGAGGGTGCGGGAGGTCAGGCCGCCGCTGACACGGGAGCGACTGCGCCTGCCATGCAGTCAAATGCCACCGACGGAGCCGCGCAGGGAGCGGACACAGGAAATGCCGCCGGCGGTATGGGAGAACGCAAACCCTGGGAGCAGGTGCGTGAGCTCTACAAAGCTGAGATCGATGCTGACGCAAAGGCTTATGCGAAGGAGTATTCAAAGGACGTTGTAACAAGACGTCTTTCAAAGCAGAAGGCCACTGTGGATGAATACGAAGCTATCAAGCCCTTCCTCGATCAGGAGCTTTACCGCAGGGGTCTTCCCTCCGGTGACTACAAGGCACTTGTAAAGGCTATGGAAACGGACAAGTCTATGTTCCGCGAGAGGGCTATTGCACACGGCACCACCGAAGAGGTGGAGGAGGCGCTTTACAATTCGAGGCGCGAAACAGAAAGAGCAAATGCCGAAAACGCGAGGCTGAAGGCGGAGCAGGAGGAAGAAAGACATCTTGGTGCTATTCGCGAGCAGTACAAGAGAATCGAAAGTGACGTTCGCGCTATCCGCGATCAGTTTGATCCTTCCTTCGACCTCAAGGCTGAAATGGCCGCGAATCCCCTTTTCAAGCGCTATGCAGAGGAGCCTCACAACTCTCTTATGGATGCCTACAAGCTGAGCCATCACGACGATATCGTGAAGAAGGCCGCGGCAAAGGCTGCCGAGGATGCCGTTGCAAAGACCACAAACGCTATCCGCTCAGGTACTATGCCCGATGAGGGCGCAGTTAATGCAGGTTCTCCCGTTTCTACCAAAAAGGATCCTTCAAGCCTCAGTCTTGAAGAGATCAACCAGATGATTGAAGAGGCGGGCAGAGGAATCAAGCACAATTTCTCTTAATCTTTCCCACCTCTCGGAAAGGTGAACTATGACAAGACTTAATCACTTTAGCTTTGACATTCAGCTGTTTGCGGCGGCACCTCTTGCACCCGCGGCAGGTCAAGGCGATGCAGGCCCCGTTAACGTTTCAACCGGCAGCGGTCTCACTGCCGAAATGAAGACGTTCTACAACACCCAGCTTCTGAAGAACGTGCGTGCAAGGCTCGTTTTCAACCAGTTCGGTAAGAAAACAAGCCTTCCCAAGGGTCACGGTAAAAACGTTGAGTGGAGAAGAATGAAGACCTTCGAGAAGATCGATACTCCTCTCGTTGAAGGTCAGATCCCTACGGGCAACTCTCTGGAGATCGAGACTCTTACTGCTGACATTGCTCAGTACGGTGACTATACCGCGATCTCCGACGTTCTTGAGTTTGCTTCCGTCGATCCTATTATCGGCGAGGCAAACAACGAGCACGCTGCAAACGCTGCTCTTTCACTCGACGCGCTCACCAGAGACATCGTATGTGCCGGCACAAACGTTTACTACGCAGGCGCCGTAGAAGACGAGGACGATCTTACTGCCGCTTCTCTTATGACCTACGAGGACGTAGCAAAGATCGCAAATCTTCTCAAGAGAGTTAATACTCCCACCATCGACGGCTACTTCGTTGCCATCGTCCATCCCGACGTGGCCACTGACCTTATGCTCAACGACAAATGGATCGACGTGCAGAAGTACTCCGCTGCGACAAAGATCTTCAACGGTGAGCTTGGTACACTTCACAAGGTTCGCTTCGTTGAATCCACTCAGGCGAAGATCGAGAAGAATTCTGCAAACCTTGCCGTATACAACAATATCTTCTTCGGCGCTGATGCCTGGGGCGTTATCGATCCCGAGGGCATGGGCCTTGAGACTATCGTTAAGGGCAAGGGCGAGATCGGCGGTCCCCTTGAGCAGTTCTCCACCGTTGGCTGGAAGTCAATGCACGGTGCGAAGATCCTCTACGAGGAGAGAATGGTCAACTATATGTGCACATCCTCTCTCAGCTCTATCGCTGAAGCTAACTGATTTTTTAGGAGATAACTATGGCAGATACAACTAAAAATACTCAGACAACTGAGAACACAACTCAGGCGCCTGACAATGCAAATGAATCCGCAACTGCTGCTACTGCAGCTAAGCCTAATAAGCCTGAAATGGTAAAATTCATCGCCCCTTATCATCCCGGAGCGCTGGAAAATGACCTTCATCTTATGCACAACGGAAAACCCATCACCGTCAAGCGCGGTGAGGAGGTTGAGATCCCCCGCGGCCACAAGAAGGTCTACGACCGTTCTCAGAGGCTTCTCAAGGAAGCTCAGGAACGCGCTCGCAAGAGACAGGAGCAGTATAAAAACGCAGGCAAATAAGCCCATTCTTCGGGGAAGCTTCGGGCTTCCCCGATTTCCTATTTAGGAGGAAATATGAAAGTTAATGAAATTATCGCTGACGTTCGAAACACCTGCCGAGGTATTGCCCTCGACGACGATCAGCTCATAAAGATGCTCAGGGAGCTTGAGGGGCGCTTATATTCAAGCATTTATGAAAGCTATGAGGATGCGCCCGTATATACTCCCGTAGAGGATTGCAGCTCTTCCCTTCTTATTCCCGAAGAATACGCTGACGTTTACAGATACTGGCTTTCATCAAAGATCTATCTCTCCGTCGGCGATTATGACAGATACAACACCTTCGCCTCTCTTTATGCAACTGCTCTTGATGCTTTCAAGTGCTTTTACATAAGGAACCATATGCCGAAGAGAGTAAACATCCGTTATTGAGGTGCCTATGATAGTGACAAAGCTTGACAGCATCGGAAAGGACACGGAGATGCTCTCCTCCTTCGGAGGCCTTGACCGAAACGTTCTTATATCGGAAAACTGCTTTTCTGAAATGAAGAACATGACGGGAGATTTCTATCCGATGGCGGCATCAAGGCAGTCTCGTGGTAGAGTTGACCTTCCCGGCGGCGTTTTTGCGATGCAGATGTGCAACACCTACGGCACAAGAGAGGATGCGGCTCAAGGTGCTGTGAGAGAGGACGTATTTGCTATCGTGACTTCCTCCGACCAGAACGGAGAGGCGTTCCTTGAGCTCAGAGACTCAAGCGGCGAGGAAGCGAAGGCTCCCTTTATGCTCGGAGGCTCAGCCAAGGACACTACCCTCATATGCCGTGCAGGATACGTATACGCCTTTCCTCAAGGAGTACGCCGTGCCACCTACGAGGGCGAGAACGGCTCTCTCTCAAACACCACCATAACACGCAGAATGTTCGCTCACGATGAGGCGCTGATTCCCGGAGGGGCATATTTTGAGATGAGGCCCTGTGACTCAGAGGGAATCGTTGACGGAGGCCCTATCGCTTCAAGGGCGGCTACCAAGCTATTTGATGGCACAGATCCTTCTGTTTCAAGGCAGAGCGGAGACCTTATTATCGTCAGGGCATCGGGACTGGCGGTCAACGAATTCGGCACGACTGTCAAGGTGAGCAGTGAGGGCAAGGTGCTTGAGAAGAATTACGGTGTGGCTGAGACTATTGAACTGCCTGACGGTGGCTTTGCACTGACGGCCAACGGCGATTCCGCAAGCTGGCTCTCAAACAATGCCAAGGAGGGCAGATTCATCTCCATTAGCGGTATGAACTTGAGCATTTTCGAAACGGCAGACAGCTCTGTGGTATTTGAGAAACCCGACTCTCCCTTTAACGGTCAGAAGTGGTACGACAGAGCGACCTCAAAAAAGTACGTTTACTCAACGGTGCAGGGCGAATGGATGCCTTACACCTTGAACTACATATTCTTCACGTTTGTGCCCGGTGTTGGAGACAGCGCATATCTCTATGACGTTTTGCACAACGGCAAAATCGATCTGAAGCTTGACGGAACAGAGGCTCTTCTCCCCTTCGAGGGATTCAAGGAGGGCGATGCCATTAAGATAAAGGGCTTCTCAGAGGAACTTGACGGCTCGTACATAATTGAGAAGGTGGCAGGCGGCGGTCTCGTGCTGAGAGGCATTATCTTTGACTCTGCGGTCAAGATGCTCTCAGACGTTGACGATGAAGAATACTCAAAGGCTGTGATCGTTTCAAGAGCTCTCCCCAAGATGGACTACGTTATTGAAAGCGGCAACCGACTGTGGGGATGCTACTACGGAATCGGTGAGGACGGCAAGGTCATAAACGAGATATATGCCTCGGCGCTCGGAGATCCTACAAACTGGTACAAATATCAGGGCATATCAACCGATTCGTGGACGGCCACGATAGGAGCGGACGGCCCCTTTACAGGTGCTATTCAGTACGGAGGGTATCCCCTCTTCTTCAAAGAGAACGCCATTATCAGAGTTTACGGAACAGCTCCCTCCTCCTTCTCTACCGCCGAATACAACTACAGAGGCGTTCAGAAGGGATCGCACCGTTCTCTCTCCGTTTGTGACGAGGTTCTTTACTACCTCTCGGATGACGGAGTTATGGCATACAACGGCTCGGTTCCCCGCAAAGTATCTGATGCACTTGGCCGCGAGCGCTATAAAAGCGGTGTTGCGGGGGCTATCGGCTCAAAATATTATCTTTCCTGCCTTGATGCTTCTGAAAACTGCCATCTTTTTGTTTTTGACGCTTCTCTCGGGGTCTGGCACCGCGAGGACGAGCTTCGGGTAGGCCAGTTTCTTCGACACAAGACACAGCTTTATATGCTGACAGGCGGCGAGGTGAAGACCGTTTACGGCAGCGGTGAGACGGTTGAATTTGAAGCTACCACGGGTGAGTGGGGGCTTTCAGATCCTTTCAAAAAGCATTTCGACAGATTTATAATCCGCGCGATCATACCGTTCTCAGGTGAGCTTTCCGTTTATATTTCCTATGACGGAGGAGAATGGACACCCCAGGGCGGCTACGTTTCCAACGGTATGACGGTATTTGATATAAGAAACGTTCCAAACAGATGCGACAGCGTGCGCCTTCGCTTTAAAGGAAAGGGCAACGTTAAGATCGTATCCGTTTACAGAAGTGTTTCGGAAGGAGGACGGGATGTATATTAATATTCCCAAGGGTAAGAGCCCCGAGGAGCTCTTTGAATGGGCGTTGGAGCTATGTGAACAGCTTAACCGGGAGAGGGATACGGAAAAAAAGGAGGTAATAACCGGTGACAACGACAAAAAAGCTTGACGAGCTTGAAAAAAACAAAAAAACAACTGCAGCTGATGCTGTCAGCGGAGGCGGAGCTCTTCCCGTTACGGGATACAAAGCGCCTGCCTCTCAGAATCAGAGTGCGGCAGGCGAGCAGAATCCCCGTGTAACGGCTCTCAGGCAGTATCTTGAGAATACTGTGGGCGGCACACCTACGGAATCGGATCTTTTAAAGAACGTGCGAGCGCAACTGATGAACCGAACGGGATTTACGTACGATCACAACAACGATCCGAGATTTCAGCAGTATTTCGAGACTGCAAAGCGCAGCGGAAAGATGGCGATGCAGGACACTATGGGACAGGCCGCCTCTCTTACCGGAGGCTATGCCAATTCCTGGGCGCAGTCTGCAGGACAGGCAGCATACAACGGCTACCTACAGGATGCAAACGAGATGATCCCCGAATTTGAGGAGTTGGCACGTGCTCGGTATGATGCGGAAACTGCGGCGCTCGGAGATCAGTACGCAATTCTTAAAGGCGAGCACGATGAGGCTCTCGAGGATTATTGGAACCGCTACGGTATTGCCCGAGAGGACTGGTACACAGAGCAGGACAGACAGACTGCCGAAAAACAATATGACTACGAAAAGAAGCAGAGAGAGATCGAGCTTCTTCTCTCCATCGGAGATTACGATGCGCTTGACAAGCTTGGAATAAACACGACAGCGCTGAGATCTCAGCAGAATGCGAGTGGAGCCTCTGCTGCTTTTGATCAAAACTACAAGCTTCTTCAGGTACTTATGGAGCTTGGAGATTATGACTCTATCCGTGAGCTTGGATACGATCCTTCAACACTGAAAGCTAAGAACGATGCTGCCTTTAAAAATGCAAACGCCGGATACGGTGTTACATCAAAGGACATTGAATCTCTCAAAAAGCTGAACGGTGACCGTGATAAAGTTGGAGCTCTTCTTGAAAAATGGATAGAACAAGACAAGATCGATGAAGAAATCGGAGAATTCTATTTTGAGTATTACACCAAAGATCAGAACAGCGGTAGCGGATGGCTATCTAAGTTTACAAACAAACTGAAGGACACATTTAATCTGGTCAAATAGCGGGAGGAAACATGGGTGCGTTTAAAGAATGGCGAGAAAGCAACGGCGCCAACGAAAAAAAGAAAACCACAAAGGCTACTCTTAACGAAAGCGGCGGCGGTTTCTCCGACTGGAGAAAAAAGCGAGATGAATATACAAAGCTGGGATTTAAGAGCGAGGTTGATTATGACCGTTTTAAGTCCTTTCAGGATATTTATAACAACTTTTCCGAAAGATATAACTCCTGGGGCGAAAATACTTACAAGTATTTGAAGCACGATGTTGGAGAAAAAGAACCTTCTGTTATTTTATCCAGAAGCAACGCCATACCCGGTACTATTGAAGCAATCAAGCCAAACAGTTACCGTGCCGCTATCGGAGCTGAAAATGCCATTGCAAGAAGCGATACTTCTTGGAATGATGATGAAATGGCTACAGATCTGCAGATGAGAGGCAAATCACTTCGCCGCGAAGCAGGAAAAATCCTTGAATCAATGGAACAATATAAGGATGTTCTCTCCGAAGAATCATACAAGGAACTCTCTGAATACTTTAAAAGCATCTCTGAATCCGATCTTGATACGATTATATCTGCCATTGACGATGAGTTGACGTTTAGAAGCGGCTACACAAACAAGGAAGAATATCTTAATTTAAAAAACAGAGCGGAAAGACACTCCGAGCTTGACGTTTCACTTCCTTCAAAATACGGAATTGACGAGAACACTTCCCTGCTTGAGATCACCGCGCTTGCAGAAGAAGCA
>JAFQNM010000115.1 GCA_017395885.1 Clostridia bacterium
CTTGGGAACTGCGCCGCCGACAACGGACTGAGTGAAGGTGAGGCCTTCCTCGTCGCCGCGGGTGAACGTAATTCTTACGTGGCCGTACTGACCGGAGCCGCCGGACTGCTTCTTATGCTTACCCTCTGCCTGAACTGTCTTTCTGATGGTCTCACGGTAGGGGATCCTGGGTGTTGCATACTCAACCTTTGTGCCGTAGCGATTCTTCATCTTGGACTTAACTACCTCAAGGTGGATATCGGACATACCGGAAAGGGTGAGCTGCTTTGTTTCAGAATTGTTCTCGTAAACGAGGGAGGGGTCCTCCTCAAGGATACGTGCGATAGCTGTGGAGATCTTATCCTCATCGCCCTTGGCTGCGGCAAGAACTGCCTTTTTCATATGAGCCTCGGGGAACTTGATGCCCTGATATGAGATGACCTTGCCTGCACAGAGGGTATCGTTTGTCTGTGTATCGTTGAGCTTTGTCATCACACCGATGTCGCCGCAGCAAAGTGTATCTACCTCAGACTGCTTCTTGCCTCTGATGGAGTAGATATGGCCTGCCTTTTCCTGGCCGCCTGTGCGTGCGTTGGTGAGAACCATATCCTTCTTAAGGGTACCGTTCATAACCTTGAACATGGTGATCTTACCGTACTGATCGGCAATGGTCTTGAAAACGAAGATGGAGCAGTCTCCATCGGGCTCGATGGGCTTTTCTGCAACGAATTCGTCAACGATGATCTTTTCGTTCTTCTTAGCTGTGATTCTGGGGAAGGAGCCCTTGATAGCTGTTACGAGGGTACGAACGCCCCACATATTGGGAACGGAGCCGCAGTATACGGGAACAACGTCACCGACGATGATAGCCTGGTGGAGAGCCTCGATAGCCTCTGCGCTGGTGATGACCTCACCCTCGAAGAACTTATCCATAAGCTCATCACTTGTTGTTGCAATAGCCTCGTTAAAGGTGTCAAGATAGGTCTCAACGATGCCGTAAAGGTCGGAGTCCATCTCGATGTCGCTTCTGCGGCCCTTTTCGTCAAACACGAATGCCATTCTCTCTGCGAGAGAAACGTATGTCATTCTGTCCTTATACATAACGGGAACGCTGGTGAGACAAACCTTGCGGCCGAAGCTTTCGCGGATCTCGTTGAATACTCTTTCGTAGTCAGCCTCGGGGTCATCCAGCTTGTTGATGAAGAATGCAACGGGCAGACCTGCCTTGGTGGCTCTTTCCCAAGCGAGCTCGGTTCCTACCTCAACGCCTGCCTTACCGTCAACAACGATAACGGCTGCATCTGCTGCACGGAGACCCTCCATTGTCTCGCCGATAAAGTCGGGAGAGCCGGGGGTATCAAGGATGTTGATCTTGTGGTCGTGGTACATAAAGCCAATGTTGGAAAGAGAAACGGAAGAGCCTCTTGCTACTTCCTCGGGGTCGTAGTCAGATACTGTATTTCCGTCAGAAACCTTACCCATTCTGTCGATCTCGCCAACAGAGTAGAGCATAGCCTCGCAGAGAGAGGTCTTACCGCTGCCGCTGTGACCGAGAAGTACTACGTTTCTGATTTCTTTTGTAGAAAGTGCTGCCATTTTTTAACTCCTTAATTGAATTTCGCTCATGTGTCCAAAAGCGGACTATACATTTATTATACAATGTTATGAGAAGATATGCAAATACATATTGCCCTATGGTTTGTAGAAATCGCAGGGTGCAATTTGTGCAAAGCTCACAAATTTATGGCAAAAAACAGCTTAGAAAGAAAAAAGGAGAGGACAAAACAGATGGGAAAAGTGGAAAACCAGGCGGCGGCGAGAAGGGCGAGGGTCTGAGGGCTTGAGGGGTTGCGTCGGCAGCGTGCGGCACAGTAAAGGGCTGTCATCTTCAGGTGAGTAGTGGAGGCAGGTATTCCGATGAGGGTGAGGAGTGCGAGGGTGAGGCCGCAGGCCACGTCTGCGCCCAGAGCGGCAGGCAGGTCGGCAGATGCCATATCGGAGCTCATTTTTTTGACGATACGCCCTCCGCAAAGGGTGCCGAGGGCCATAAAAACGGCGGCGAAGAAGGCAAAGGAGATAAGGCTGTCCCGGGAGACGGCACAGGTGGAAAGGGCAAGTGCCAGAAACTTCTGTCCGTCCTGAGCTCCGTGAAAAAAGGATGATAGGGCGCCGGAGGCGATGACCGCAGCACGGCAGAGGTCGTTTTTGTTGTTTTTTATGAATCCGGTGATGAAAAAGGATGCGGCGGCGCAAAGCAGGGCGGCGGCGGGGGCCGACAGGATGATAAAAAGGAGAGGAGAGAGGCGAATGGAGCCGCCGAGGGCAAGGGCGCTGCCTGCAGCGGCGGCGATAAGACCGTGGCCCTCGCTTGTGGGAAGAGCCAAAAGCCATGCTGCGGCCGACCAAAGGGAAACGGAAAGAAGCACGGCAAAAAGTGCTGTCCTTCCCGCCCCGGCGGGAAAGGAGAGGGGAGAGGCGGATGCTACGGCCACAGTGGGAAAAAAGCCGCAGAAAATAAAGCAGCCGAGAAAGGAGAGAGCGGCGGAGAGCACTGTGGCACGGCGGAGCGATAAAGCTCCGGAGGAGACGGCACCGGTAACGGAGTTTGCACAATCGGTGCCTCCGTCTATAAAAAGAGCAACGGCAAATATAGTATAAAAAAGGATCATTTTGATCTCCTTGCAGTTTTTCGGTTGGATTATGTAGGTGGCCTTTTTTCAAAGGAGTGGCTGTCACCTACCGACAAACCAAAGTATTAAAGTTTTCGCCCGCCTTTTTCAAAAGGCGGCAGGGTCAAGGGGCGGAGCCCTTTGGCGCCCTCCGCAGAGGGCGAAACACCTTTTGCCACACAACAGGGGTGCAGGGGGTGTAACCCCCCGCTCGCCCTCCGCAGAGGGCGAAATCTCTTTTTTCAAAAAGCGACTATCCATCCCTCCCCGATGAACCGGAATTTGAAGATTGGGGAGGGATGGCGAAAAGGTGGGTGAGGGGATTTTTTAGCTTTGTGATTGACAAAGCTTTCCGCATAAGCTATTATATTTTTATGGAAATAAATATTTTTGATGACACAAAAAACAAATTTGCCACCGTTCGTATCGTGGCTGACAGTCCTGCTGTGGATCAGATGCTTGAAAAGGTGCTGGCACCTGTTTTTTTAAGGGTGGAGCGAGGAGCCGATCTTTCGGTCATCTGCCTGGACGCTGCTCCTTCTCCCGTAGAGGGCCCTTGCATTTTCATAGGCTCTTCGCCTGATTCTCTCGGTAACGATCAGATATTTCTGTCCCGCCCCTTTTCTGTCAGAGCTTTATTTCAACAGGCGGTCGAGCTGGTCCGCCGCTGTTCTGAAAGGGAGATTGCCTCCGGCTTTGGAGCCGTTGGCGACGATGCTTTGTATTTTGACCGCCGCATCTCTCTTACGCCAAGAGAGGCTCAGCTCTTTCGCCTCCTTCTTTCAAGGCAGGGAGAGTGCGTTTCCAGAAGCGAGATAGACTCCGCCCTCTGGGGCGAGGGTGTTGGCAACTGTGCAGATGTATACGTGTGTTATCTTCGCAAAAAGCTTGAAAAAATAGCAGGCCCCGGAGTTCTTCTCTCTGTTAGAGGCCGCGGCTATATGCTGAAAAAACCGTAATCATATAAAAAGGATCATATAGATATGAAAGAAGTTATACTTTGCAAATACGGCGAGATAATTCTCAAGGGCTCAAACAAGGGCACCTTTGAGGCTATGCTTCTGAAGGAGCTGAAGAGAAGGGCCAAGTACGTCGGCGGCTTTGACATCCGCTATGCTCAGTCCACCGTATATATCGAGCCCCGTGACGATTTTGCCGATATTGACGAAATGTACGAGCAGGCAAAAAAGGTGTTCGGCTTTGCCTCCGTTACCCGTGCGGCTGTTTGCGAGAAGACTATGGAGGCCATTTGTGAAACGGCAAGAGAGTACCTCCCCGAAAAGCTGAGAGGCTACAGAAACTTCCGTTGCGAGGCCAAGAGAAGCGATAAGAGCTTTCCTCTTGAGAGCCCCGAGATCGCAGCTCAGGTGGGCGGCGTTATCCTTGAGGCTATGGGAGGCAGCATTAAGGTCAAGCTGAAGGGCGCCGATATCAACGTCCGCATAGAGGTGCGAGATAAGGGCGCATATATCCACGCAGGCCAGGAGCCGGGTGCAGGCGGAATTCCCCTCGGCTGCGGCGGAAGGGGGCTTCTTCTCCTTTCCGGCGGCATAGACAGCCCGGTTGCAGGCTATATGATGGCAAAAAGAGGCCTCTTTATTGATGCTGTTCACTTTGAGTCCTTCCCCTACACCAGCGAGAGAGCACGTGAAAAGGTGCTCACGCTTGCAAAGGAGCTTTGTGAATATTGCGGACATATCCGTGTTCACGTAATATCCCTCACCGAGATCCAGGAGGCCCTCAGAGATAACTGCAACGAGGAGTATTTTACTCTGCTTTTGCGCCGCTGTATGATGGAGCTTTCCAACCGTGTGGCTGAGGAGGGCGAATACCAGTGCCTCATCACAGGCGAGAGCCTCGGTCAGGTTGCAAGCCAGACGATGGGCGCTCTTGCGGTTACAGATTGCGTTGCAAACGTTCCCGTTCTACGTCCCTGCATCGGCCTTGACAAGGAGGAGATCGTTGTTCGCTCAAGAGAGATCGGAACCTTTGATACATCCATTCTTCCCTATGAGGATTGCTGCACCGTTTTCACTCCCAGGCATCCCAAAACAAGGCCCGAAATGGAAAAGGTGCTTGCCGAGGAGGATAAATTCCCCCGGGCAGAGCTTATTGATAAGGCCTGGGAGAGCAGATACGCCGTTATGGTAAGACAGTTTGACGGAGAGTTCAGATATGAGTACAGAAGCATCGAGGCTTAAGGAGGCGAGGATCGCACTGACAGGTGCGGTACGCTGCGCCGTTTATAACGATACCGGCCTTCACACGTCTGTCGAAAGGGGTATCCGCCCAATGATCCTCTGGCTTGAGGAGGACCCTGAGTTTCTTCGCGGCGCTAGCGTTGCCGACAAGGTAGTAGGCAGAGCGGCCGCAATGATAATGGTCTATGCCGGAGTTCGGGAGGTTTATGCCTCCGTTGTTTCAAACGGTGCTCTTGAGGTGTTCAAGGAGGCAGGCATAGCCTGCGGATACACCATGTCCGCCATCGCCATCTCCAACCGCCGTGGCGACGGCATATGCCCTATGGAAAGGGCAGTGGCTCCCATAAAGGACCCTAAAACAGCTTACGAAACATTGAGAAATAAAGTGCTTTCAGCAGAGTGAGGTATAATATGTTTACAAACGACAACCACAGAATCGTTTACGACCGAGGTGAGGGAGAGAACCTCAACTGGATCCTTTCTGAGGACCAGCTTTCCGTTCAGCGTCTTGCAAAGTGCGAGTCCATCATGTGCCAGGGCAACGGCTACCTTTGCATGAGGGGCGGCCTTTTTGAGGCTCCCTCTGAGGATGTTGGCCCCGTTACTATGATCGCAGGCACCTTCAACCATCACGAGGGTGACGGCTGCATGATGCTTATCAACTCCGCTAACCCTCTTTCTGTCGTTGCTGTTATCAACGGCGAGAGAATGGGCTACGACAATATCGATTATACTACCCATACCCGATCACTGAACCTTCGCAACGGCCTTCTTGAGAGAAGGACCGAGTGGAAGGGCAAGGACGGTGCAAGGTATCTCTGCGAGGAGAAGCGTCTCGTTTCTCTCAAGGACCGCCACCTTGCGGCTCAGAAGGTGACTGTCACCGCTCTGACAGACGATTGCGAGATCACTCTTATGGCCGGCATCAACGGCAAGGAGGAGCTTATCCGCCTCAACCAGCATCTTGTGCCCGTAACCACAGAGGCCTTTGGCGGAACTGTTGCCGTCAATACCCGCACAAGCCAGTCCGGCATCCGCATCTCCACCGTTTCAAGCGTCAAGTTCTCAAAATGCTCCGGCGAGAATAAGACAGAGCTCTCTGAGATCACCTACTCAAAGGAGGAGCTCAGCGCATACGGCTCAGTTACCGTCAGTCTTAAGGCAGGCGAGAGCATCACCGTCAGCAAAAAGATCGCCGTTTACACCAGCCGTGACCAGGGAAGAGATACCCTCACCTCAGGCGAGCTCTTTACCCTTGCATATGAAAAGGTGAGAAGCGAGAGAGACCGCTGCATCTGCACCGTTCTCAAGGAGAGTGAGGCAGAGTGGAAGGAGCGTATATGGGATAACCGTGACGTGCTTATCGACGGAGCCGACCGCGACCAGCTTGCTGTTCGCTTTGCCATCTATCACCTGACGGCAATGTCTCCCGTTCACGATAACAGAATGAATATTGCGGCAAAGGGCCTTTCCGGCCCCGGATACTACGGTCATACCTTCTGGGATACGGAGATATATATGCTCCCCTACTTTATTTTTGCCGCTCCCAAGGAGGCAAGAAGCCTGCTTGAATACCGCTATAACTGTCTCGATGCCTGCCGTGACCACGCTCGCAACACAGGCTTTGAGGGTGCACGCTTCCCCTGGGAGGCTGCCTGGATAACGGATGGCGAAGCCACCCCCGTTATGTACAATACGGGTGACTATGAGATACATATCACCGCAGACGTGGCCTTTGGCGTGCATTATTACAATATGGTCACCGGCGACGAGGACTTTATGGAGAAGTGCGGATATGAGCTTCTCTTCGACTGTGCCAAGTTCTGGCCCTCAAGAGTTACCTATAACGCAGATAAGGATCAGTTCGATATACTTAACGTTATCGGCGCAAACGAGTATAAGGAAAACGTTGATAACAACGCATATACGAACTATATGGTTCATCAGAACCTTCGCCTTGCGGTTGAGTATGCAGATATGCTGAAGGCAGAGAAGCCCGAGACGTATGAGCGCCTCAACGAGCTTCTCGACCTTGAGAGCGCTTACGATAAGTGGACCCTCCTGCTTGAAAAGCTTTATCTTCCCAAAGAAAACGAGGACGGCATCATCCCCGAGGACGATACCTTCCTTTCTCTCCCTAAGGTAACACAGAACGGCATCTCCGCATCTCTTGACCCCACCATCCGAGATCGCATCAACGAAATGGGCGGCTTTTTGAAGGTTATGATCGGCAAGCAGGCCGACGTTGTTGCTCTGCTTTATATGATGGAGGATCTTTTCAAGCCTGAAACTAAGGTAAAGAACTTCTATTTCTATGAGGAGTGCTGCATTCACGACTCCAGCCTTTCTCTCTCCACCTTCTCAGCCCTTGCGGCAGACCTTGGCGAGGCAAAGATGGCATACGACCTGTTTGAGAGAGCAACGCTCATAGATATGGGCAACGTAATGTGGTCCTCAAACGAGGGTATGCACGCTGCGTCTCTCGGCGGAATCTGGCAGTGTGCAGTCCTTGGCTTCGGCGGCGTACGCCGCTACGGCAAGGAGCTCCGTATAGATCCTAACCTTCCCGAGGCGTGGAACAGCCTTTCCTTCGTTATCAAGTGGCACGGCCAGCGCCTTGAGGTCTTTGTTGACCACAAGAGCCTCTCCGTTGTGAACGTAACAGGCACCGCTGACGTTCAGTTCCTCCACAAGGGTAACCTTTGCTCCGTGGGAGAGGGAATCACGATAAACCTTGAATAAAGATTTGTCTGTTTAAAGGTTTTATTCAATTTTTCAAAAGGATTTAATAAGGATATAAATATGAAGACCAAGGCTATAATTTTTGATCTGGACGGCGTTATTACCGATTCTGCCAGGTACCATTTTGAGGCCTGGAAGGAGCTGGCCGACCGCCTCGGATATAAGTTCGATGAGGACGATAACGAAAGGCTGAAGGGCGTTTCCAGAATGGACTCCCTTAATATCATCCTTGAGATAAACGGTGCACTCGATGCCTTTACCGATGAGGAGAAGGAGGCGATGTGTACTGAAAAGAACGATAACTACGTAAACCTTATCGCAAAGGTCACCCCTGAGGATATCCTTCCCGGCATCGCTGATTTTATGGCGGCTGCAAAGGCTGCGGGCCTTAAGCTTGCGGTGGCCTCCGTTTCCAAGAATGCGCCTGCGCTCCTTACCTCTCTGGGTATTATCGGAGAGTTTGACTATATCGCAGATGCAAGAAGGATCTCAAGATCAAAGCCCGATCCCGAGATATTCTCCGTTTGCGCAGAGGCGCTGGGTGTGGAGCCTGAATTCTGCGTCGGCGTTGAGGATTCTCAGGCAGGAATCGAGGCGATCCACGCAGCAGGTATGAGGTCTATCGGTATCAATGTGACCGTTACAAGCATCACTCCCGATCTGCCCCTCCGCTCAACTGCAGAGCTGGATTTTGCCGCAATGATAGACTAATTATAATAATGAAGAAAAGCCTCTCCCTTAGTAGGTTGGTCTTAGGGAAAAGACCAACCTACAATGATATCAATTTGCAAAGCAAATAGGTGAAATACGGCTGTCGCCGTATGAACTAGGCTTCGCCTATGAAATATTTTCTTCGAAAATATTAAGGAACAAAAATACTCCGTTGCAAAACAACGGAGTATTTTTCAGGCTGTCGAAAAAGGCGCAGATCTCAAATATATCAAAACAAAGATAGCCGGATCGAAACTTTAACTGTAAACGGCAAAAGCAACAAGTAATTAAAGTCACA
>JAFQNM010000116.1 GCA_017395885.1 Clostridia bacterium
CCGCCGAAGCTGTCAAGGCAGGCACGGATCTCCTCAAGGTCTGATGCAGAGCGCACAAAGGAAGCAGCGACATAATCATAATCGTTTTCAGCGGCGAATCGAAGGTCCTCTCTGTCACGGTCTGTCAGTGCGGGAAGGCTTACAGAAGCGCCGGGAAGATTGATGCTCTTGTTGTTTGAGAGCTTGCCGCCGTTTTCAACACGGCAGACTATAGCGGTATCCTCTACACTCTCTACTACAAGAGAGATAAGGCCGTCGTCCACGAGGATAACGCTGCCCTCATGCACATCGTTTGTAAGGCCCGCAAAGGTAACGGAAACCTGGTTTTCATTGCCTGCTACGTCATCGGTATGAAAAGTGAAAGCCTGTCCTTTTTTGAGTTCTACAGGGCCGTTTTCAAAGGTCTTGATTCTGATTTCGGGGCCCTTGGTATCGAGAATGGTAGCGGCGCAGATGCCGGTGCTCTCCATTGCGGAGCGAAGCAGGTCAAGGGTTGCCTTGTGGCTCTCGTGTGTTCCGTGAGAGAAGTTGAAGCGGGCACCGTTCATTCCGCTTTTAAGCAGTTCACACATGGCCTCAAAGGAATCAACAGCAGGGCCGAGTGTGCAAATAATCTTTGTTTTTTTCATTTTCTTTTCCCCTCTTCAAGTGTTCATAGGGTTTTACGGTAATTTTAGAGGTATTGCTTACCATTCAAAAATTTGTATATAATCAATGATTATTTTACTCTCTGTCAATTCATGAGTCAATATCTCAAAGCCCCAAAACTGTGGGCTTGTATATGAGTAAAAGTCCCAAACATTTTTTAATTATAATGAAAAGGCGGAAGGAACAAAGAATAGAAATATCCTATATTCAGAGACTATAAACGCATCATTATATCTACATTGCTTGTACAAAAAGCGCATTTTTGAATAACTGCTAAAAAGGATGGAGAGAATAATACAAAAGAAGAGAGGTGTTATCCATGTTCAAACACGAAAAAATGCTTTTCCATCCGGTATCGGTCGAAAGACCCAATCCGCAGTATGCGGTACTTCTTCAGGAACAGCTTGGCGGAGCCAACGGAGAGCTCATAGCTGCGATGCAGTATATGTCGCTGAGTTTTAGAATAAAGGACCCGGAGATAAAGGACCTTTTTCTTGATATAGCAGCCGAAGAGCTAGGCCATATGGAGATGGTGGCGCAGACTATAAGTCTTCTGAACGGACACGATGTTGAGGCTAAGGCAGTTCCTGCGGGAGAGATACAGGCTCATGTTATAAACGGTCTTGCCCCGGGACTTATCAACTCGTCGGGGTATTCATGGACAAGTGACTATGTCAGCGTCACGGGCGACCTATGTGCAGACCTGCTTTCAAATATTGCGTCCGAACAGAGAGCAAAGGTCGTTTACGAATATCTTTACCGACAGATAGAGGATAAGAAAGTTCGGGAAACGATAGATTTCCTGCTCAACCGTGAGGAGGCCCACAACGCTATGTTCAGAGAGGCTTTCAATAAGGTTCAGCAAACAGGATCAAACAGGGATTTTGGCACGACAAAGGCCGCTAAAATGTATTTCAGTATGTCCGAACCCTCGCCCGAGGGCAGTAGGTTTAAAAATACTGAGGTAAACCCGGTTTCCTTTAATTAAAGCGAGAACCCCGTACGTAAAGCACGGGGTTCCTGTTTTACTTGCAGGCATCTATCAGCCATACAAACGGTGCCAAAGCCAATTTTACCGAGAATTTTTCGGGGAATAGCAGCATCCTTTCGGGGTGATACTGAACGCCCAAAACGGCCATCTCGGAATGCTCATAAGACTCGATGATTCCGTCGAGGGAATGTGCCGTAGCGATAAGACCGTGCCCCAAATCGTCAACTGCCTGATGGTGTGTGCTGTTTACAAAGGCTGTACCTTCTGTCAAGTGATACATGAAGCTCTTTTCATTCACGTTTATCATGTGGCTGTTGTCGCAGCACTCTCGTTCAGAATGGCTCGACTGCTGGATCTCGGATATATCCTGAATTAGCGTGCCGCCCAGACCTACGTTAAGTATCTGATGGCCTCGGCAAATGCCAAGTATAGGTTTTTTTGCGTGGA
>JAFQNM010000117.1 GCA_017395885.1 Clostridia bacterium
GTAAGCGGCGACGTAAACGGAGACGGAGCGGTGAACGCAATGGACGTAAACGTAGCAAGAAGACTTATCAGCGGCTCGGTAACCCCCAGCGCAGCCCAGAATAAGGCAGGCGACGTAAACGGAGACGGCACCTTTAACGGAATCGATGCAAACCTCCTTGCAAGATTCGCCTCCGGTATCATCAGCAGCTTTAATAAGTAATAATAAAAAAGAGCCTCCTCGGAGGCTCTTTTTCTTGCTTCAAATTCCGGTTTAAGGGAGATATGATGTAGGAGGCCTTTTTGTAAAAAGGCCCCCTACGACCCCCGAAAAACTTCAAAAAGGGGATAATAATTCGGCTTATCGGTAAGGGGCAGCCGCTTCTTTGTTGGTTTATCGAGCTGATGAGATTTCGCATAACCGTAGGGACGAACGACGTTTGCACCTTCGTAAAAAGCAAAAAGCTCCCTCGGTGGGGGAGCTTTTAATTCTGCTTTTGAACCATTTTATACTCATCGTAAAATTTATAATAAGGGCACGAGGAATAGGGATGCTGCATAAATCGGATCATTTCGTCCTCATCAAGATACAAGCCGCAGGTATAGTCCTCCATCAGGTCATCCCAGTCATAATACATACAGGTCTCACAGTTTGTATACTGCCCCGTTTTTCCCTTTTTCTCTTTCTTTTCTTCCATTTTACCCACCTCACCCTCTTTGCTTCACAACCTTGAGTATACCACGTTTTTTTGAAAAAATCAACTGTTGCATTGAGAGTGCCTCGGTGGTAAAATATAAATATACTAAATGAAAAGAGGTTAAATCTATGCCTTATATCGGAACAAGAGCTACCGTTGCCATTTCCCCCGAAAAGGAGGCCTCCATCAAAAAGCAGCTCGGTGATGCCATTGCTCTCATACCCGGCAAGACCGAGGAATGGCTTATGTGCGAATTTTCTGGCTGCTGCCGCCTCTGGTTCAAGGGTGATAATTCTGCCCCTTGCGCATATGTTGAAGTAAAGCTTCTCGGCGAGGCGGAGCCCTGTTACTGCGAAAAGCTCACCGCAGCTATCTGCTCCATTCTTTCAAGGGAGCTCTCCATACCCGCAGACCGCACCTACGTTAAGTTTGATGAATGCAAGGTCTGGGGCTGGAACAATATTATTTTCTGAGAGGTCTGGTCAATATGAGCTACAAAAAAATATCTCCCGAGGAGCTCTCGGGCAACACCTTTAAGATGATAGGCAGCGACTGGATGCTGGTCTCTGCCGCAGACGGCGAAAATTTCAACACCATGACAGCAAGCTGGGGCGGCATGGGCGTTCTTTGGTCAAAGCCCGTTGCCTTTGTGTTTATCCGCCCACAGCGCTACACCTATGAGTTCACCGAAAGGAGCGACAGGCTGACCCTCTCCTTCTTCGGCGGCGAGCAAAGAGAGGCTCTGACACTCTGCGGCAAAAAAAGCGGCAGAGATTGCAACAAGGTGGCCGAGGCCGGCCTCACTCCTATGTGGGTGGGCGACAGAGCCCCCTCCTTTGAGGAGGCAAGGGTGATCCTCAGCTGCCGAAAGCTCTACAGCGATGACATCAAAGAGGAGAAGATGCTGGACCCCTCCATTATGAAAAACTATGCGGCAAAGGATTTCCACCGCATATACGTTTGCGAGATCGAGGAAATACTCGTTAAAGAGGACTGACAAAAACTATCCGCTGCAAATTGCAGCGGATAGTTTTTCTGCTTGTCGATAAAGTTATCGCCAAGCAGCCTCAGGCTGTCGAGAAGGATGCAGATTTCGTCATTTCAAGTCCGTCGGAGGGGTTCCCCGAAAGTGAGCTTGCGAGCTTTTGGGGGTTCCTGTAAGCGTACAAAGGTACGACAGGACTTGAAAGGGCGAAAAGCTTGAA
>JAFQNM010000118.1 GCA_017395885.1 Clostridia bacterium
AACAGGCATCTATTGTGTAAAGGGAGCTCTTAAACAAGGACATTTTCCCTTGATTTTTTATTTGTTTTCTGCTCATCGGAAATAACCTCTTTTCAACCACGCGACTATCGCGTGGTTTTCGGTTTACAATTAAAAGCCCCTGACTGCGTCAGGGGCTTTTAAGACTTGATTTTCTTTTAATCCTCAGGAACGTCGGGAATTTCGGTACTAACCTCTGTCAGTCCGCTGAAAAGGTACGGCTCGCTCTCTCCCAGGTCCACAAAGTCATTGGAGACCTGCTTCACTGTGAAGCTATCTCCCTCTGCCGGCTCATAATCCTCAAGTATCATTACCGTTGAGGATATATACTGAGCAGCCTTTCCCTTCGTATTCACATACACCTTACTGCTTTTTGTAAAATTCTCGCCTATTACGTAATAAGCATCGTTTATTTTGCTGATTCCGGTTACTTTTACGTCCCTTATTCCTATCTTCATATCCGTAGGCGCATACTCATGCTCCCCTCCGTAGGAAAGCATATTACCATAAAGCATATCGTACTCAAGAAGCTGAAGGGATCTCTCATAATTTTCATTATCCGAATAATTCTGATGGAGCTTTGTGAGGAGGCCGTTATTGATGCCCACATGCTCAAGCACGTATGCTGTGAGCTGATATGCCTCAAGGTCTTTGTCCTTCTGCTCAATTTCAAAATTTGCCCAGATAACGTATTCACTTACGTGCTTATCTCCGAAAGATACATCCTCTTCGTTATATTCGATGCTGGGCTGATGGTCTCCATACAGAACCACCACACAGTCCTCCTCATACTCGCTGAGAGTTGCAACAAGCTTTCCCACAAAGTCATCCATTTCCCACATCTGATAAGCATAATACTCAAGCTGATGCTTATAGGCAGGTGACTCTGTCTCACTTATAACGGGAACAAGCTTTTCGCCCTCGACCTGCTTTTCGGGATATTTTCCGTGGCCCTGAACGCTTACCGCAAACACCAGATCCTGCTCCTTAGTGGATTCAAGTGCTGTCATTATCTCATTCTCAAGCACGTAGTCCTTTGCCCAGCCAAGCGGATTGACCTCATAGGAATGCATATATTCAAGAGGCGTGAAGGTATTGAAGCCCAGGTTTCTGTAGACAACGTTTCTGTTATAAAACGTTCCCGTATGGTTATGGAATGCATGGGAGGCATAGCCAAGCTCTGCAAGGTTATAGCATACTGTCTCACAGTTTTGAGTCTGAAGCACGGTCTTATAGGGATACTCACCGGTTCCGAAATAATCAAGGCACATTCCTGTCAGTATTTCAAACTCAGTATTAGCCGTTCCGGAGCCCACGGAGGGCACGTAAAGCTCTCCGCTCGTACCCTTCTCCTTCAGCGCTCTGAAGTTTGGGATAGGGTCGTATTCATATTCAACTCCCGTGAAAGCGGTAGGGTCCATAAAGGATTCCAGCTGAATTATTATTATATTGGGCTTAGAATCCGGATCTCTTGTATTTCCGCTGCCAATGATCTGAAGTATCTCGTCTACAGAGCTTTCGTTATAGTCATCAGGCTCATCTATGCCCCTGTCAAATATGCTTCTTGTGAAGCAATAAATAAATCCGTATCTGTCATATGCCTTATTAGTATCCTCAAAAGACGGAGGATACACAGAGGTTACGGTGAATATTACCACGGCCGCTACTGCAACCGCAGTTGTTGCAACAGAATAGATCGCCGCCTCTTTTACGTTTACGGGGCTTTTGGGAGACTTTATGTATACCACAACTACTCCTGCAAGAGCAAGAAGTATTGCTACTATGCAAAGTATAAGCTCAAACGTTGAAAGATAAACGTTTACTATGGATATACCTGTTCTGATTATCGAAAAATCAACAGCCTCAAAGGGCGTTATTCTTGTGAACAGCAGAACAAAATTGATAATTCCGAACACAAGTATGACAAAGCACACAGCAAATTGAGCAAACACTCTTTTGGGTGCAAAATACGTCATTGTCAGAGGTGCGGTTATGCACACAGTTGTGATCAGGTAGAAAAGGGGTTCTTCAACTAAAAAAGTTAATCCTCCGAAAAGGCTATGCCTTGCCAGAGCCTCTACCACGCCCACCAACAAAAACGCAAGTATAAAAGAAAACAGTATGGGTCTGTTCCATATTTTAAGAAACTGCTCCCTTACCTTTTCCGGGATCTTTTTGTTTTTCATTAGAACGTTTTCCTGATTTAGATAATATAATTACGCCAACAAGCATCAAAACGGGAAACACCATTGCGCAAAGAAAGCCTGAGCGAAGTCCCAGCTGTTCCGTATCAAGACCTGTCTTAATGCTGATATCTCCGATAAACGCTACGGTATCGGATAGTTTGATAACTGTATCGGACACGGTACCCATAAGCCAAGGGCCTACAGAGCATCCTATATCTCCTCCAAGTGCAAGGAGGGCAAACATTGCAGCTCCGGCCGCAGGGTATTTTGAAGAGCAAAGAGCCAGCATTCCCGGCCACATTACGGATACTCCAAAGCCTGCAAGTCCACAAAAAATCAGTGATACCAGAGGTATAGGGGCAAACACCGTTAAAAAGTAGCAAGCTACCGTGAATGCTGAAAGCGCAGCCAAGAGCTTATACATTGAAAGCCTTCCGCCAAACAGGCCATGGAGAGTTCTTCCCACTCCCATCATAACGGCAAACATACACGGACCGAGAATATCTCCTACAAGCTTTGATACGCCCAGACCCTTCTCGCAGAACATTGATGCCCACTGAGCCATTGCCTGCTCTCCTGCACCGGCACATATCATCAATATAAATGCTACCACAAACTCAGGTCTGCAAAGCATTTTGCCAATGCTGTGTCCCTCCTCGTGCACCTGCATATCTGCAAGGGGAACCTTGAGAAACACTAACGTATTAAACAAGGGTATAGTTGACCACACTATAGGGATTATCCACCATAGGCCGTCTCCTATAAATCTGAGGAGCACGGTTGTCAGCAGTATGACGGCCGCCTGCCCCCACGCATAGAACGAATGCATAAGTGTCATTGACGAGCCTTTACCGTCGCCCTCGGACGGAATAGCCTCTATGAGGGGGCTGAGCACCACCTCACAAAGTCCGCTTCCCGTCGAATACACGAGAACAGACAAAAGAAGGCCTGCCTCCGGCATCATTATCCTGGGCAGAAAGGCCATCATTACAAGGCCGACAAAGGCTGTCAGCTGGCTGGATACTGCCAAGGCCCTGTAGCTGGTCCTTTCCACAAACCATATGGCCGCCACGTCTATACCCATCTGCAAAAGGAAGGTAATAAGCGTTACCGCTGCTATGAATGACAGAGAAAATTTAAAATCCTTCTGAAATATTACAAACAGAAGAGGGGCCAGATTTACTACAATCGCCTGCGTGACATACCCCGTATAGCAGGCGATTCTCGTATGCTTATAATTCATTTATCAGAGTGCATAGATTATTGCGGAGGCACATCCTGCAACCATAAGTGCAACAAGGATTATTGCAACTACACGCACTACTGTCTTTCTTGCTTTATCAGACATTTTTATAACCTTTCCTTTATTCTATTCCGATCTGCATATCCTGTATATCGGGAAACATGAGAGGAGAGCCTGTTGCGGGTATCTTTATCTTTCTGCATTTTGAAGCATCGGGATAATTCTTAAGCTGCTCTCCTGACACTGCCGCCACAACGGTCTGCTTTTTCTTTAGATTAAAGAGTATGACTCCGGCGGCTGTTCTTGTTGTTTTTTCGGGAATGATACTGGATTTAAGCAGTATTCCCTTGCCGACATCGGAAACGATGAGCACGTCTGTTGTTTCCTTTTCGTATATTGCCGCCACTATGGGAGATGCGGCGGAATATGCTCCTGTCAGCCTTCTTCTGTTTGACTTGGTCTCATATGCGGCAAGAGGAATTCTTACTCCCTTTCCGTTTTGGAAAACGAATATCACATGATCGTTTTGATCAAAGGTTTCGTTCATTACCTTCATCATTATGGGCCTCTCGCCGTCATCAAATCCGAGCTTTGACGGCAGGAAGTCTCCAAGGCTTGAAGCCTTTACAGGCTCAAATGCAGATACTTTTGCCTTATAGACCTGACATTTGTCGGTAAATACGATAAAGTCATGACGGTTTTCACAGTCCTCGCTGTATATGATCTCGTCTCCGTCCTTAAGCCTATGCTCGTCATTACCTCTGAGAGACTGATGAGTTATCTTTTTGAAATATCCGTCTCTGGTAAGAACAACTCTGCAGGAATAGTTCTCTATCTCCTCCTCTGCAGGAGCCTCGGGAACCTCATCTGCATAAACTATTTCAGTTTTTCTCGGCTTGGAATACTTCTTTTTGATCTCCTTGAGCTGCTCTGCGATCCTTGTCTTCATTTTGATCTCATCGGCAAGGGTTTCTTCTATATCCTTGATCTCGGCCCTGAGACCCTCGATCTCATGAACTCGGTTGATGAGATACTCATGGTTAAGATGACGAAGCTTTATCTCAGCAATATACTCGGCCTGTATCCGGTCGATGGAAAAGCCCTCCATCAATCTGGGAACAACGTCAACCTCTTTTTCCGTTTCACGGATGATCTTTATTGCCTTATCTATATCAAGCAGAACCTTTGAAAGTGCCTTGAGAAGATGGAGCTTATCCTTCTTCTTCTGCAGATCAAAGCGCATTTCTCTTGAAAGACAGCTGAGCCTGAATTTTATCCATTCCTCAAGCAAACCCACCACTCCCAGCTGGCGGGGAGATGAGTCTATGAGAACGTTGAAGTTACAGGAAAATTCATCTTTTAGAGGTGTCATCTTATAGAGCTTTGCCATAAGCTTATCAGGATCGGTTCCCCTTCTCAGGTCCAGTGTGAGCTTGAAGCCCTTAAGGTCGATCTCATCTCTGAGGTCAGTAACCTCCTTAAGCTTACCCTCCTTGATAAGGTCCACAAGCTTCTTCATTATAGCCTCAATAGAGGTCGAATAAGGTATTTCAAGAATATCTATGCAATTATTCGCCTTATCGTACACGTACTTTGAGAGAAGCTTTACACTGCCTGTTCCCTTCTCAAATATCCTTCTGATCTGCTCCTTATCGTATACAAGATATGCTCCTGTTGAAAAATCGGGGGCCTTTATTATATCCATCATTCTGTCTACAGATATACGGGGATTCTTAAGCAGTGCTATCGTTCCGTCACATATCTCACCAAGATTGAATGAGCAGATGTTTGATGCAAGACCTACCGCAATACCCATATTTGGTGATACAAGTATATTGGGAAACGTTGTGGGCAGGAGAGTAGGCTCGGTGGTAGTATTATCATAGTTGGGAACAAGATCCACTGCATCCTTGTCTATTCCTGCAAATATTTCGTTACAGATAGGATCAAGCTTGGCCTCTGTATATCTGGAGGCCGCATACGCCATGTCACGGCTATAGTGCTTACCGAAGGAGCCCTTCGAATCTACAAAGGGATAAAGAAGCGCCTCGTGTCCTCTGGTAAGTCGAACCATCGTTTCGTATATGGAAGCATCGCCGTGAGGGTTAAGCTTCATGGTCTGACCTACTATATTTGCACTTTTGGTTTTCTGACCCTTTATGAGCCCCATCGTATACATGGTATAAAGAAGCTTTCTGTGAGATGGCTTGAATCCGTCTATCTGAGGGATAGCTCTGGATATGATAACGCTCATCACGTAGGGCATATAGTTGGTCTCTATCGTTTCTGTTATAGGCTGATCAAGTATTTCAGCCGGGATGATCTCTTCTTTTACTTCTACTTTCTTCTTCCGTGCCAATGTTCCTTATTATCCTTTCGGAATTTTTATTCACCGAGATTTATTATTTCATTTCCTGCAGCTCTTATTATTCTGTTATATAAAGCCAGGTACTCATCTGTCTTTGGGGGAAGATGAGCAAATATGATATCGCAATCTATTTCATCGCAGGTACGAAGCAGGCTGAACAGATTATGCATCTGCTCCTCCGGGCTCCGCTTTGATCCTGCATCAAGGATGCAGGCGCAGTTATATTCGTTTTTATTCTCTGTATAAGCAAGAACAGCACATTTTCCCTCATAGGAATTTACGTATTCAGCAAATGCAGAGTCACTTCCGCCAACCAGCACAAGTCTTGCCCGCGGTGCATAGTGGCGGTATTTCATTCCGGGAGATTCGGGATTCTCTCCGGCAGCTGAAGGATCGGTCACCGCATCGGCAACGTACACGTTTTCAACCACTCCCAAAAGCTCTCTTGCTGTGATCTCACCGGGTCTCAGTATCGTGCATCCGTCAGATTCAAGACGAATAACCGTAGATTCAACTCCAATGGCGCTCTCTCCGCCATCAAGTATCATCGGGATCTTTCCGTTCATATCGTCAAGCACGTGACGGCCGCTGGTTGGTGACGGTTTTCCCGAAATATTGGCCGAGGGGGCCGCTACCGGAACACCTGCCGCCTCTATCAGCCTTCTTGCCGCAGGGTGTGACGGGCATCTCACAGCAACCGTATTGAGACCTCCCGTTACCGATTTAGGAATTACTTCTCTTTTCGGCAGAATTACGGTAAGTGGGCCGGGCATAAAGCACTCGGCCAGCTTATAGTATGTACTGTTAGTTACGGCAAAGGCCTCTGCCTCCTCAGGTCTTGCCACGTGAACGATTAGGGGATTATCCGAAGGGCGACCCTTGGCGGCAAAGATTTTCTCTGCCGCTGTCGGATCATATGCGTTTCCGCCAAGGCCGTACACGGTTTCTGTGGGGAAAGCCACAAGGCCTCCCTCTCTCAGGATCCTTCCTGCTCTATCGTAGGCCTCATCGTTGCCATCTGAAAGAAGGATATATTCTGTTTTCACTTTACACTTCCCCCTTCAGCTTTTCTGCAGCATCCGCTGTTGCAAGAGCATCGATCACCTCATCGATCTCTCCGTTTACAAATGCCTCAAGATTATAAAGAGTCAACTGGATCCTATGGTCTGATATCCTTCCCTGAGGGAAGTTATAGGTACGGATACGCTCGCTGCGGTCTCCCGTACCGACCTGCATCTTTCGCTCTCCTGCTATCTTATCTGCCTGCTCGCGCATTTTTATATCATAAAGCTTTGCACGGAGGATCTTCAGGGCTTTATCCTTGTTTTTATGCTGGCTTCTTTCATCCTGACATTCAACAACGATACCTGTTGGCTTATGGATGATTCTTATGGCAGACTCTGTTTTATTGATATGCTGTCCGCCTGCTCCGCTTGATTTGCAGGTCTCGATATCCAGATCTCCCATATTCAGCTCTACCTCAACGTCCTCCGCCTCAGGGAGAACGGCTACCGTTGCGGTTGAGGTATGTATCCTGCCGGATGACTCGGTTTCGGGTACTCTCTGAACACGGTGAACTCCGGATTCGTATTTAAGTCTTGAATATGCGCCCTCTCCCGACACAGTAAAGGTTATCTCCTTGTACCCGCCGAGACCGGTCTCATTACAGGACATAAGCTCTATCTTATATCTGTGGCTCTCGGCATACATGGTATACATTCTGAAAAGAACGCCTGCAAAAAGTGCTGCTTCATCTCCGCCTGCTCCCGCTCTTATCTCAACGACTACATTTTTATCGTCGTTGGGATCCTTGGGAAGGAGAAGTATCTTCAGCTCCTCCTCAACTGCCGGAACGGCTTCCTTTATGCTATAGTATTCCTCAGCGGCCATTTCCCTCATTTCGGGATCGGTCTCTGTTTCCATTATTTCTCTTGCCCCATCAAGTTCGGAGAGCATTCTTTCATACTCTCCGAACTTTTCCATAACGGGGGTAAGGTCCTTATACTCCTTCATAAGCTTCTTATAAAGCCCATTATCTGCCACAGTTTCCGGCAGGGAGATAAGTCTCTCTGTTTCCAGATATCTTTCTTTTACTTCTCTAAGCTTATTAAGCATTTATTTCCCTCTTTTCTGAAATCTCGCCAAAGGCGTTATTTGCAGAAAGAAAGGAACGCCTTATATGTTTCGTAAAGGTCGAGCTTGGAAATTACCTCAAGGGGTGCGTGCATACAAAGCACGGGAACACCAAGGTCTACTGTATCGATATTGTGGTTTGCAACGTACTTTGCAACTGTTCCGCCGCCACCGATATCGATCTTACCCATCTCGGCAGACTGCCACAGAACGCCCTCTGCCTCGAACATATCGCGGATCTTGCCGATAAACTCAGCTCCCGCATCGTTTGTGGAGTACTTTCCGCCGCTGCCTGTATACTTTGTCATTACAACACCGCAGTTAACGATTGCGGCATTTCTCTTTTCGAACACCTCTGCATAGCTGGG
>JAFQNM010000119.1 GCA_017395885.1 Clostridia bacterium
CAATGCTGTCAAGAAGCTGGCAGGTATTCCCGATGAAACGCTTCTCATAAGCTCGGATATTCTTGAGCCTATCTGCAGTATGAAGACCGATTCTCTGGGAAGCCGCAATCCCCGTCTCCACTCTGATGAGGTCCTTATCGCCCTTGCGGCAAGCTCTGTTAAGGATGCAAACGCTAAGCGTGCCCTTGAAGCAATTCCTCTCCTTAGAGACTGTGATGCTCACTTCTCGGTGATAATCTCCTCCGTAGATGAAAAGACCTTCAAGAAGCTTGGCGTTAACCTTACCTGCGAGCCCAAATACGAGCATAGAACGCTCTACCATAAATAATGACCAAAAAACCGCCCTCAGGCGGTTTTTTCTCTTGAAAAATCAGTTATGTATGGTATAATTGTAATAACAGCAAAGCTGAATTTGAGCGTTACGAGGTTTTATTATGATTTTAACTAAGAACAGAGACAGCGAGTATCAGATAATTTACCCCGCCAATCCTACTCCCTCTGAGAAGTATGCGGTAGCGGAGCTTAAGAAGTATCTCTTTAAGATCACAGGCGCTATGATCCCCGAGTATCAAGATAACCGCCACGTTGAGGAAAAGGAGATCATCGTAGGTTATACACAGAGAGGCGGTTATACCGAGGAAGAGAAGACCGAACTTGGTAAAGAAGGCTTCATCATAAAAACAGAGGGCGAAAAGATCTATATTATCGGTAGCGGTATCAGAGGCGCTCTCTACGGTGTATACTCATTCCTTGAGGAATACTGCGGCTGCAGATTCTATACTAACGATTTTGAAAAGGTTCCCTATAACAGAGAGCTTGAGATACCTGAGATCGAATATAATAAGCAGGTTCCTCAGTTTTTCTACAGAAACCCCTACTGGAAGTCTGTAGGCGACGTTGGAATAGCTGCAAAGCTTAAGATCAACGGCTGTCATGGCCGTGAGCGTTTCCCTGAGTATCTCGGCGGTGACGTAAACTATCAGGGTGGATTTGAGCATACTATCGGCTGGCTTTCCGGCCAGTGCCCCTATGGTCAGAGAGCGTGGGTTCAGCCCTGCCTTTCCGACGAGACCGTTTACCAGACTGTTATCGGCAATATCCGTAATATGCTGAAGGAGCATCCCGATGCAAGCCTTATCTCCATCACACAGAATGACGGAGATACAGGTGCCTGCAAGTGTGATAAGTGCCGTCCAATTAACGAGGCAGAGGAGAGCGGAATGGGAACGATGCTCAAGTTTGTAAACCGCATCGCAGAGGAGCTTGAGCCCGAGTATCCTGACGTTCTTTTCGATACCTTTGCTTACAGATTTACCCGTAAGCCTCCCAAGACCATCCGTCCCAGAAAGAACGTTGTTGTAAGACTTTGCTCCATCGAGTGCTGCTTCAGACACGCTCTTGAGGATTGTGACGTTACTCCCGGACATGATGACGTTGAGCGTAGCTTCGCAGTTGATCTTAAGGAGTGGAGCGAGGTTGCACCTAACCTTACAGTCTGGAACTACACAACAAACTTCACAAATTTCTCTGTTCTTTTCCCCAACATTGAAACATGGAGAAAGAATGCCAGATTCTTTGCAGAGCATAAGGCAAAGGGTCTCTTTGAGCAAGGCAACTATGCCTCTCTCAACGGTGAGTTCGGTGAGCTTAAGGGCTATATGCTTGCACGTACCTGCTGGGATCCCTATATGTCCCGTGAAAAGTATGAGGAGTATATCCGTGAATTCTTTATGGACTTTTACGGCCCCGGTGGAAAGCAGCTGATGGATTACCTCGGAATGGCTCTTGATAACTCCACAGATTCACATTTAGGCATTTACTACGATACCGCAACAAACTATACATGGATCCGTGAGTGTGAGAATAAGCTTGAGGGTCAGTGGGAGTATATTCTCCGTGCAAATCAGTACTTTGATGCTGCTGAAGAGGCCGCAGAGACTGATGTTCAGCTTGCTAATATCCGCCGCACACGCATTCACCTTCTCGACTATATCGACTTCACACTCCGTGATGAAAGAGAAGCTGCAGAAACAGATGAGCAGAAGGCAGAGCTCACAGAGCAGATCCACGAGAATCAGAAGAAGAGATTCGAGTATATGAGAAAGTATAACGTAACTCATAACCACGAGTTCCACGATATTGATTCTCTCAGCGATCCCGACTATGAGCAGCACGCTCTTCTTTGGAAGTGCCCTAACGAATAATTAAAATAGGAGTTCAATATGAAACTTGGTATGATAATGGGCTGTGAGCCCAAGAGCTTTGATGAAGCAAAGGAGCTTGGCCTTGATTTTGTAGAGTTTGACCTGAATAATCCCGGCTACTGGGGACCTATGATGGATGACGTTCTTCCTATGAAGGAGGAGCTTAAGGCTGCAAGCGAGAGAACAGGTATTGAGGTAGGCGCCATCGGTAGATGGGGTAGCCAGATCATAGCAAAGGACGGCAGCATTGATGAGTTTGAGCTCTCTGAGGTAAAGAAGGCTATCGATCTTGCACAGTACCTTGGTGCTCATCATTATCTTATGTCCTGTAATTACGTTCCCGAGCTTACATATTATCAGAATATCACCTCTGCTATCAATATGTTCAAGCTGCTTGTTGAATACGGTAAGGATAGAGACGTTACTATATGTGCAGTTAACTGCCAGATGGGTCACAACTATATCCGTACTCCTGAGCAGTGGAAGCTCGTTCTTGACGAGGTTCCCGGTCTTATGATCAAGTACGATCCCTCACACAGCTTCGTTCATGGCGGTGAACGCGGCGCATATATGCAGGAGGGCCTTGATTGGGGCGACCGCTTCGGTTATATCCACGTTAAAGGCGTAATCCAGGCAGGCGATTCTCAGGAGGTTCAGACTTGGAGGAACTTCCACCTCATGAGAAAGTATAATCAGATGGCAAATGCTATCCCTCAGGAAACTGAGGAGGGAAAGAAGTTCCGCGAGCTTCTTTCTCAGCTTAACGACGAGATCATCGGTCACGGCTTTGACCACCGTAACTACGATAATCCTCCTGCAGGTCTCGATGCCATCGATTGGAGAGGCTTTATGGCTGTGCTTTATAAGTACGGCTTTGACGGACACCTTTCCATTGAGCCTCATTCTCCCTCATGGACAGGTGAAAAGGGCGATAAGGGCGTTAAGTACACCATTAAATATATGAGAGATCTTATGATCTGATCAAAAAGGCAGGAGACTTTCGGTTTCCTGCCTTTATTAAATCAACCAATGTTTTACGCTTAACTAAACTAACGGTTAACATAAAACAACCGTTGTTCCATTCAAATGAGGTGTTTTTTCGGGTAATATTTAAGTGCCGGCAAACAAAACTTCATAATGAAAGGTAATGAAAAATGACAATCGGACAGAAACTCGCAGATATGAGAAGAAGAGCAGGACTCACACAGGATTATGTGTCTGAGCACCTTGGAGTAACCCCTCAGGCAGTATCAAAATGGGAGAATGACGTATCATGCCCTGATATTACTTTACTTCCCGAGATAGCAAAAATTTATCATACAACTGTTGATGACCTCCTTAACGGAGAAGCTACTAAAGAGGTTGCGGTTATTGATGAGACCGTTCGCAAGGATCCTTCCGAAATGGTGCTGCATATCCACGTTGAAGATCACGGAGATAAGGTTAAGATCAATCTACCGCTTGCTCTTGTTGTACTTATGTCAGAAAACGATTCAATGGGGAGCTTTAATATCGGAAATATTGATCTGAAGAAAATAGATTTTAAATCTATTCTATCCATGGTACACAGCGGAGTCATAGGAAAGCTTGTTGAAATCGAAAGTGCTGACGGCGGTACCGTAATTATCGAGGTAGAGTGATATGATAAAAATTCATATCAAGGAACCGGAGGGCGAAAAAAGCATACCGTTGCCCTATTTTGCAATAAAGAGTTTTTTACTCAAAGCAAATGAAGTAACGGGAAATAGAGAAGATACTAAAAAGTTTGCAAATGAGATAGTTAAAGCTCTCAGATCATTTGGAAAAAAGAACCCCGGGTTTGTACTTGTAGATATACATGACAAAGAGGGCACAGAAGTTAAAATTACGCTATAAAAATGACGGAGAGAAATCTCCGTCATTTTTCTATATTATTTATTATCATATCCTGCCATTCTCTTGAAAGGGTAACGAATCTTGCATTCCAGCCGGCTATTCTTACGGCAAGAGCAGGGTAATCCTCGGGAGATTTTTGAGCCTCTCTGAGAATCTGAGAATCGGCAACGTCTATTTGCATAAAGAAGCCACCCTGTACGCAAAATGCTTTAATAAGGCTGCAAAGCATATTAATACCGATTTCTCCCTGTACGTCCTTAGGCATTATGCGAATATCAAGGGCAGCGCCGTTTGAAATTCGCGAAAGGTCAGCCTTACAGTAAGAATTTACAATAGCGGTAGGACCGGCAAAGGCTGTCTGCGGTGTGGGGGCCATATTATTAGCAAGAACTGATCCCGCAAGCTGGCCAGAGGGGAGGGCGTATCTGTAACTTCTCCATTCGATCTGTCTGCCGAAGGTGCTGACTCCTGCGGGAAATTTAAAGGTAGAAGTTCCTTCCAGCTCATTGCAAATATCAGCAAAATCAGAAAGGAGCTTGGCAGCAATAGAATCTACCTCGTCATTATCGTTTCCGTAATACTCAAAAGCGGTAAGTGCATAATGGCGGAGCGCCTCGGCATCATCCCAGTTTTTTGAAAGTATCTTCATGAATTCTGAGAATGAGACCTTATTTTCATCAAAAACGAGCTTTTTCAGTGCGTATAAGCTGTTTGCGGTATCGGAAAGTCCGCCGAGGTGAGGAGAATATAAATAGTATTCAGTTCCTCCGTCGGTATAGGAGATGCCTTTCTTAATGCAACTGTCCTCAAAGAGAGAAATTACGGTGCAGGGTACACTTTCATTCCATTCGTAGGATAGTTTTCCTTTACTTCTAAGCTTTTTTTGGCATATTTCATGAATACCCGAAACCTCTGCTCGAAGATCGGAAATGTAGCTCTTATAAAGCTCCTCGAAGGAAGAAAAACAAATATCCTCAGAGTAGCAATTCAAAGTTTTTTTCTGCAGTAGAGCGAGGGCGTCGAAAGGGTGATATGTAAAATAAGTCTTTCCGGGGAGCATTACCTCCCAGCATCCGTCATTAGCGAAGCATCTTGCATCTTCAGGACTATATCCGTTTTTCTGCAATGCCTCGATCACCTTATCCTCATTATAAATTGCAATAACGCCGTTGCCGTATCGCATTACCTCAGCAGCTCTCCTTATGTGCCTTTCCGGAGAATTTTTACCGATGCGGACGGA
>JAFQNM010000120.1 GCA_017395885.1 Clostridia bacterium
ACGCAGTGGCACGTATAAGCGGTGTGACGTCCTACGACGAGGGTGAGAGCTGGAGTGAAAAATTCATTCTGCTCGAAAAGGACGAGGGAGCCCAGAATATCATGTCGCCAAGTCTTTTCAGAATGAGGGACGGCAGACTCGGTCTTGTGTATCTGAGAAAAACAGAGCCCGAGCAAAACACCATAATCTGTATGCCCATGTTCCGCTCATCCTCGGATGAGGGAAGAACTTGGAGCGAGGCTATCCCATGCACCGACAGAATTGGATACTACTGCACCATAAACGACGTTATAACCGAGACAAGCAGCGGAAGGATATACGTGCCCGCTTCATATCACGGTACCGCTTATCACCCTGCCGGAGGAAAATGTGAAAAGGCTGACGGCGACCGTGAGAACGCAGTTATACGTGTGTTTTACACCGACGATTATATAACGTGGCACGATTGTGAAGGACAGATAGAGTCTCCCTTTTACGACAGAGTCGGCTTTGCCGAGCCGGGTATAATCGAGCTTGAGGACGGAAGACTTTGGTGCTGGTTCAGAACGGCTTACGGCTTCCAATACGAAGCGTTTTCGGAGGATGGCGGTAATAGCTGGACGGCTCCCAAGCCCAATTTCCACTTTACCTCTCCCGACGCTCCTATGCGAGTAAAAAAAGCAGGGGATTACCTTTTAGCCGTATTCAATCCCGTTCCCTTTAACGCTGTGACGAATATTTTCGAGCTATGGCAAAGCGCAAAACGAACTCCCCTTGTGGCTATTGCATCAAAGGACGGCTTTGCCACCTTTGACTGCAGCGGCAAGACTCTTGCCAACGGAGAGCTGAAAAATTTCACAAGCAGGTTGTTTGCCGTAGACGATGATAAGGTCAGCTACTGTTATCCTGCCATATTCGAGGTACAAGACGGTGTACTTATATCCTACTATCATTCCAATAATACGACGGTCTGTCTCAACTGTACAAAAATAACGAAGGTGACCTTTGATGAGATCGAAAATCTATAACAGACCAAGAGACCCTTGGCTGATATTTCTGCTAATTACCGCAATACTTATAACATTATCATCCGTTCTGGTAAGGCAGTCGTTTGTAAGGGTCTTTCCCTTGTACGTTTCTGTATTCGTAATGCTGCTGGCGTCAAGGGTGAACAGATACTCTTACCTGCTTGGCGGAATCAACGCCATATTCTACGGATTTATTGCTATATACTACAGCATCCCCGGCTCTGCCATATCGGCATTTTTATTCAACTTTCCCTTGCAGATAATTTCCTTTATAAGATGGAGCAAGACCTCCTGGAAGGGCTCAACCGTTTTGAAGAAAATGTCGACAAGGGGCAGATTGCTGAACGTTGCTTTGATAGTGGTGCTCTGGGTAGCGTATTACGCGCTTATCAAGGCACTGGGCTCGGCAAGCTCGCTTATTGATTCAATGGCGTCTCTTATCGGAATGTACGTAACCGTACTTCAGGTGCTGAAATATTCAGAGTATACTGCGCTGATGATACCGTCGGGATTGCTTACGATAGCACTGTACGTATCACTTATCGCCAAGGGAACTGTCGAGCAGGTGCCCTTCCTTGTATACTCGTTATATTCACTGTGCTGTGTTATACGCTCGGTATTCAGCGCAAAAAGAATACTCAAGGAGCAGGAGGCTGAAGAAAAATGAAGCTTGGAAAAGAAGTCCTGTTTTTAAGGATAAATGAAAAAATACGCCGTAACGGCGAGGGCGCCTTCATAAGACTCTCTGACGGCAGAATAATGTACGCCTATACGGAATTCACAAATGGATGGCAGGATGAAAGCCACGCTAATATAATGGCAGTGTTCTCAAGTGACGAGGGTGAGAGCTGGTCGGAAAAGAAGCTTCTCGTAGAAGCGGACGAGACTGCGGGCAACTATATGAGCATCTCACTTTTGCATATAAAAAACAGCTGCCTTGGAATGTTTTATCTGCGAAAGAATAATAACTGCACCACTTGTATGCCCTATCTTGTAACCTCCCGTGACGACGTAAAAAGCTGGTCGGAGCCCATCCTGTGCGCAACGAAGGACGGGTATTACGTAACCAATAACGACAGAGTGGTAAGAGCGGCAAACGGAGATATTTACGTTCCAGTAAATCTGCATCCGCGCATGGACAAGGACGGGAAAGCAGCATTCGGCAAGGGGCAGATGAGCTTCTTCGTGTCAAGGGATGACGGAAAAAGCTGGGAGCAGGCATCGGAAGGCTTCATAAGGCTGCCCTGCGAAGAAATAAGTGAGACAGGATTGCAGGAAACAGGTCTTTATCAGTTTGAGGACGGAAGACTGTGGGCTTGGTCAAGAACGGACCTCGGGTGTCAGTACGAGTGCTTTTCGGAGGATGGAGGTGCATCCTGGTCCACTCCTCTCCCCAACCCGTTTTTCTCGTCCCCTGCTTCTCCTATGCAGGTAAAAAGGATCGGCAAATATACTTTGGCGGTGTTCAATCCCATACCCGCTTATACGACCAGAGACTGCACAAATACCTGGGGACGCTCTCCTCTCGTGTGTGCCGTAAGTCTTGACGACGGAAAAAGCTTTACGAAGGTATTTTATCTTGAGGACGACCTTGAAAACGGAT
>JAFQNM010000011.1 GCA_017395885.1 Clostridia bacterium
AGACTGGACCTCTGAGAGAATATGAGTTGAGAGAATTACCGTATGCTCTCTGCCAAGCGTTCTTATAAGGTTTCTTACCTCAATGATCTGCTTTGGATCAAGGCCAACGGTGGGCTCATCAAATATCAGCACCTTGGGATTGCCCACAAGAGCCTGTGCTATGCCCACTCTCTGGCGGTATCCCTTGGAAAGGTTCTTTATTATTCTCTTTTTAACGTCTGTAAGCCTCGTTACCTTGAGTATCTCATCAAGATGCTTCTCTCGGTTATACTTAACTCCCTTGAGATCATATACAAAATCAAGATACTCGATAACGGTCATCTCCGGATAAAGAGGAGGCTGCTCGGGAAGAAAGCCTATGTTCTTTTTAACAGCATCAGGCTTTTCGGAGATATCAACTCCGTCTACCTTAACGCTGCCGGAGGTTGAGGACAGATATCCTGTCATTATATTCATGCAGGTGGACTTTCCCGCTCCGTTAGGGCCGAGGAAGCCAAGCACTTCCCTCTCGCCAACGGTGAAGGAAACGCCGTCCAGCGCCACGTTCGTTCCGTACACCTTTACAAGGTTTGATACTTCGATCATTTTCTACCTCTCTGTATGTATAACTTACTAATTTACAATTATACCACAAACCACAAAGCTTTGTATAGGGCTAACTCAAAAATTTACAAATTAATTATGATACCGCCTTCCTCTTTTGACTAAAGAGCATCGGAGCTGAATTAATTTTCAGTTTTGTGTTTCATTTTCATCCCTACTATGATATAATGTATATAATTATAATTACTGCGAGGTTATTATGGCTCTCGACAATACAAATTTCGGCGCTCAGTTTATAGCAAAGCTCCTCGATGGAAAGAAGAAGCTCTTCTTCTGCGGCATCGGCGGCGTTTCTATGTGCTCCCTTGCCCACATCTCCCGTCTTCGCGGCCACGAGGTCAGCGGCTACGACAGAACCTCTACCCCTGCAACAGAGGCCCTTGAGGAGCTGGGAATTACAGTTTACTACGAGGAGGATGCCTCCCACATCGACGGCATCGATGCCCTTATATACACCGTTGCCATTCCCGAAACCAATCCGGAATACAGCACCGCTAAGGCTCGTGGTATTCCCTGCATTTCCAGAGCCGATTTCCTCGGCTACCTTATGTATGGCTACGGGGCTCGAATAGGCATTTCAGGTATGCACGGAAAATCCACCACGACATCTATGGCAGGACTCGTTTTTACAGAGGCGGGGCTTGACCCTACCGTTTCCTGCGGTGCGGTCATGAAGGACGTTGGCGGCTATCACCGTATCGGCGGAGAGGATTTCTTCGTTTTTGAGGCCTGCGAATATATGGACTCATTCCTCTCCTTCTACCCCACGCTTGCGGTGGTTCTCAATATTGAGATGGACCACGTTGACTATTTTAAGTCCATGCAGCAGATCCACGATTCCTACAGAAGCTTTATAAACCGAACAGACGGAGGCATTGCTCTCGTTAACTGCGCAGATGACGACGTTATGAAGGCCTCTCAGGGCTTTGAAGGCCGCCTTATTACCTTCGGAGTGGAATGTGACGGTGCCGAATACCGTGCCGACGATATCACCTTCGTTCACGGCTGCGGCCACTTCAACATCTATCATTTCACAGATCTTCTCTGCCACGTTGAGCTTTCCGTTCCCGGTGCACACTGTATCTGCGATGCACTTGCTGCAGCGGCTGCTTGCCATATCTGCGGCGGCGAGGGAGAGGCTATTGCACGGGGCCTTAACAAGTTCCGAGGCGCAGGAAGACGTATGGACAGGGCCGAAAAGGATGCCCTTTGCGGTGCCGCAGTTTTCTCAGACTATGCTCACCACCCAACAGAGATCGCCGTTACTCTTTCGGCTGCATCTCAGATGGAATACGACCGTGTTTTCTGCGTTTTCCAGCCTCACACCTACTCACGTACATCTGAGCTCTTTGAGGATTTTGCTTCTGCCCTTGCGGCAGACGGAGCTTATGAGATAATCATTGCACCTATCTACTCCGCAAGAGAGACCAACACCTACGGCGTTTCCGGAGAGGCCCTATCTGACAGGATAGATGCTCTCGGTGCCAATGCCCGCTTTATTGCTCAGTTCTCCGATATTGCAGATTATCTTAATGAAAATGCAACGAAAAACGATATGATAATTATTATGGGTGCCGGTGATATTACAAAGGTCATCCCCTATCTTACAAAATAAGGAGCGGTATTAAAATGGCTACTAAACTTGAATTTATAAAATTTAATATGCCCTGCCAGGATATGAACGGAACCTCCAGCCTCCCCGGCCTCCAAAAGCTGAACTTCTGGCACCGCAACGGCGATTCCGGCCTCGGTGAGGATGATGAGCTCTTTATCGGCTATGGCCACGTTCCCTCCTGCTTCCCCTACAAGATGCAGGATATGTACACAAGAGAGCTCAAGGACCGTGAAATGAACGGCGTTGTTCTTGAAAACGAGTATCTTAAGGCTGTTTTCCTTCCCGAATGGGGTGGAAAGCTTATGTCTCTTTTTGACAAGGCAGAGGGCAAGGATCTTCTCTATACCAACCCTGTTATGCGCCCCTGTAACCTTGCGGTGCGTAACGCCTGGACAAGCGGCGGCGTTGAATGGAACTGCGGTATGTTCGGTCACCACGTTCACACCTGC
>JAFQNM010000121.1 GCA_017395885.1 Clostridia bacterium
CTGATTTTCGGGAGCATATTGAATGCTCCCCTACAACACCGCAAACATATTCTTTTCCCAATAAAAATCAATTCTGCCACAGCAGAATTTTCATTCTTCATTTTTCATTTCTCTACCGTTCTGTCGTAAACGATAAAGCTGTACGTGAACGGGCGGCTGGCGGATGCACAGGTTACACACGCATAACCCGTTTCCTTAAAGGAAAGATTGGGAGCATTGGAAACGTCCACAACGTTTTCATTGCTTGAAAAATACTCAACACCGCCAACAGGCGCCGTATGCATAAAGGTCTCACCAACCTCAAAAACATTTGCAGATTCTCCCGCAGAGCGATCAGGTCCCTCACCCTCGGTGAAAACGCAAACTGCAATCGCCTCTGTCCGGTCTCCTATCCCATATCCGATAAGAGTTACTCCCTCTGACACGGGTGTTATCTTTCCTTCACCGTCAACTGTTGCAACAGAGGGCTTTGAAGATGCGTATACATCACATCCTTCAGCATAATATAAAGGATCCTCTCCTACTGTCGCAAACAAAAAGCCCTTGATCTCGACCGTTGCAAAATCAACGTCCATAACGCCAACGGCAGGAACGGTTTCAGTCGCATCCTCTGCAGTTGTCATTTCAATGACTTTCGTTGTATCCTCCGCTTTGGTCGTTTCCAAAGCTTCACCGTCTGCACAGGAAACAAGCATCATAAGTGCCGCCAATGCCGCAATTATTGATATTTTTTTCATTTTTCCATACCTTTCTCAATCACAATCCCAAAATCTCCTTGAGCTGATCCTCCGTGAGAACGGGAATGCCCAGCTCATTGGCTTTATCAAGCTTTGAGCCTGCCTCCTCACCTGCCACAACAAACGAAGTCTTTTTTGAAACGCTTCCGGACACCTTAGCGCCCTTTGCCTTTAACAGCTCTGTCGCTTCACTTCTTTTAAAGGACGTAAGAGTACCTGTCAGAACGAAGGTCTTACCCAAAAGATCGTCGGAGACCTGAGCCTTCTCTTCGTCGGTCCTCACACCTGCCTCTGTCAGCCTGTCAAGAAGCAGCCTCGTTTCGTCCATGGCAAAAAACTCGCAAAGAGTTTTTGCCATTATGCCTCCAACATCCTCAACTGCGAGATAGTCATCGGCAGACGCATCAAACATAGGATAAATTCCCCCGAAATGCTGAGCGATGGCTTCACTTGCCGCTTCTCCTATATGTCTTATTCCAAGGGCAAAAAGAAGCTTTGCGCCGCCTCTTGTCTTTGACCGCTCGATGGCATCTATAAGATTTTTGGCAGATAGCTCACCCATTCCCTCAAGAACAGCTATATCCTCTTTTTTCAGTGAATAAATATCTGCAACGTCATATATAAGTCCTGCATCCATAAGCATTTTTACGGTTCTCGGACCCATACCGTCGATAGACATGGCATTTTTCGATGCAAAATGGGTTATACGACGCTCCGTCTGCGCAGGACACGCAGGATTTATACAACGGATCGCACCCTCCTCACGGACGTCCTCACCATCCTCGGCGCTGTCATATACAAGACGTCCGCCGCATGAGGGACAGC
>JAFQNM010000122.1 GCA_017395885.1 Clostridia bacterium
TCAGCTTTCCGAGGAGTGCGAGATCAAGTATTTCTGCGATATCATCAAGGAAAAGGCGGATAAATGCGTTGAGCAGTACGGCTGCGGCATTGCCTGCGAGGATTATCACGACGTTATCAACGATCCCGAGGTAGATGCTATCTCCGTATGCACACCTAACCTGATGCACAAGCAGATCTCCATTGATGCAATGCGTGCAGGTAAGCACGTTCTTTGCGAAAAGCCCACCGCCCGTATATATTCCGAGGCTCTTGAGATGCAGGAGGTTCAGAGAGAAACGGGAAAGGTCCTCTCCATTGGAGTGGTTTGCCGCTTCCACAAGGCTGTTGAAGAGGTGAGACGCAGGATCCTTGCGGGAGAGCTTGGTGAGGTCTACCACGTGTTTATAAACTTCCGTGCCCACAGATCCATCCCCGGCCTTGGCGGAGCCTTCACAACAAAGGCCATCTCCGGCGGCGGCGTGCTTATCGACTGGGGCGTTCACCGTATCGACCAGGTGCTCTACTGCCTTGGCGATCCCGAGCCCAAGTCCGTATCGGCGGTTGCATTCTCAAAGCTTGGCTGCGATATTGAGAATTATAAGTACAGATATATGTGGAGCGAGGATACCAGAGACGTTAACGGCGTTTATGATGTAGACGACTCCGTAACGGCACTTATCCGCACAGAGGGCCCCGTAATTTCTCTTGAGGGCTCCTGGGCGCAGAATATCGATGAGGAGGACCAGTATCTGGACTTCATCGGTACAGAGGCAGGCATCCGTCTCAAGTATTGCGGCGATTTCAAGATGTTCTCCGTAAAGGACGGCGAGTTTGTTACCGAGGAGTGGGTAAACCCTGAGGCAGATATGTATCTTGATGAGATCAAGGCATTCTTCGGCGCCATTGAAACGGGAGAAAAGACCCGTGCCCATATTGATTATGCTATCAAAACATCCAAGATCATGCAGGGGATCTACGATTCCTCCGATACAGGCCACGAGATCGTGTTTTAATATTCACAAAAAGATCCGCAACGCTTTCGTTGCGGATCTTTTTGTTGAATACGGTTTTGTTGTGGATCCAAGGGCCGGGATAACGAATACGGCATATATTTGCGGCCGCTGATGTAAATTCAACAATTATGTGAACAAAAATGGGAAAAAGCTATTTATTTTCACAAAAATATAGTGTATAATGATGGTAACTAATTATTAAGCGAGGTACGGCTATGAAACTGGAAAAGAAGCCCTTTTCTGCGGCTCCCTATATGGCGAGAGCAAAGGAGATCCTCTCTGAGATGACTCTTTCCGAAAAGATAGGTCAGCTCACCCTGACGGGAACTGTCCGCAGTCTTGACGAGGATATGATCCGCAAGGGCAAGATAGGAAACTTTCTGAACGTTCCCGACGTTCAGGCGGCAAACCGCCGTCAGCGTATCGCCATCGAGGAGTCCCGTATGGGTATTCCCCTCCTTATCGGACACGACGTAGTTCACGGCGACAGAACGCTCTTCCCCATTCCCCTTGCAACCGCTGCAAGCTGGGATATGGAAAGGATCGAAAAATGTGAGATGCTGGCCGCCAAGGAGGCATATTGCGAGGGCATCAACTGGATATATTCTCCTATGATCGATATCACCCGCGAGCCCCGCTGGGGCCGAATCGCTGAGGGAGCAGGCGAGGATAAATTCTTTGGAAGCTGCGTGGCTCAGGCAAGAGTCCGCGGATTTCAAACTGTGAATCCCGAAACAGGCTATCCCTATACAGCCGCCTGCTTCAAGCACTACTGCGGCTACGGCCTGAGCGAGGCGGGACGAGATTACGAGACCTGCGATATAAGCGACAGAACTCTCCACTCCGAATATCTCCCCGTGTATAAGGCGGCGGTGGATGCAGGCAGCATCACCTGTATGTCCTCCTTCAACTCCATGAACGGCGACCCCGTCTCCGGCTCTCATTACTATCTCACAGAGCTCCTCCGTGATGAGTGGGGCTTTGAGGGTATGGTAGTTTCAGACTGGACTTCTATCTGGGAGCTTGTCAAGCACAGAGTTGCAAAGGACGGAAAGGATGCCGCTCATCGGGCCATCCTTGCAGGAAACGATATGGATATGCACTCTGACGTGTACCTTAACTATCTTGAGGAGCTGGCCGCAGAGGATCCTGCAGTTCTCGAGGCCATAGATACGAGCGTGCTCCGTGTTCTGGTAACAAAGCTTGCCATCGGCCTCTTTGAGAACCCCTACAGAGATGAGGATAATATGAAATACTTCCTCAAGGAGGAGACGAGAGCTGCAGCGCGTGATATGGGAGCACATTCTGCCGTTCTTCTCAAAAACGAGGATAAGACCCTTCCCCTCTGCAAGTGTGAGAAGAAGAAATACCTCCTCACAGGCCCTATGGCAGATGAGAGGTTCGAGGCTATCGGCCTTTGGGGCGGCAGAGGCGACGTAAATACCATCGTCACCATCAAGAACGCTCTCGAGGCTGAGAAAAACGTTGAGATAGTATATATTAAGGGATGCGAATTTGAGGGCGATGACCGTTCTCAGTTTGATGAGGCGGTAAAGCTTGCGTCAGATTGCGATGCTATCATCTATGCCTGCGGCGAGCCTGTTCACTGGGCAGGCGAGCACGGCGGACGTGCCGAGATCGACCTTCCCTCCCCCCAGAACGATTATCTCAAGGCTCTGAAGGCGACCGGAAAGAAGATCATTTCCGTTCTTCTCACTGCCCGTCCTCTTGCTTGCACTACTCTGGATAGCCTTTCCGATGCTGTGCTTCTCGGCTGGCATGCCGGCATCGAGGCAGGAAACGCCGTTTGCGACGTGCTCTTTGGCAGAGTATCACCCTCCGGCCGTCTCCCCGTAACGTTCCCCAGAGCAACAGGCCAGATCCCTCTTTATTATGCAAGCTACCCCGGCGGCCGTCCCCGTGGATCCGACGGTATCTCCCGCCACAGATTTATTGAGGATACCCCTCTCTACCCGTTCGGCTACGGTCTTACGTACGGCGAGGTGGAATACGGCTCCGTAACGATAGAGAATCCCGCTATCAAGGCAGGCGATGAGCTGAAGGCCTCCGTAACCGTCAGAAACGTGGGCGACGTGGATATTGAAGAGGTGGTGCAGGTCTATTTCTGTGACCTTGTTTCCTCTCTGGCAACACCGGATAAGCTCCTCTGTGACTTTGAAAAGGTAGCGCTGAAGGCAGGCGAGGAGAAGAAGGTTTGCTTCTCCATCCCCTCAGAGCGCTTTGAAATGATGACAGGAAAGCTCACAAGAGTGCTTGAACCTGGCGATTTCAGACTTTATATCGGCAAAAACTCCGATACCTGGAACGGCGCTGACTTTGCAGTAGAGGAATAATATGTATTATAAATTAAAATGAAAGAATCTTCGCTTTTGCGAAGATTCTTTCAGCTTGTCGATAACGTTATCGACAAGCTGACTCAGGCAGTCGAGAAGGATGCAGATTTCGTCATTTCAA
>JAFQNM010000123.1 GCA_017395885.1 Clostridia bacterium
AGTTTTCGAGGAGCGCATCCTTTGCTAATTTTGAATAAGAACCCGTCATTTTACCGATATCACTTCACATTCAAGAACAACACCGTAGGCTGCATAAACCGTAGCTTTTATATGGTCGATGAGACGGAGAACGTCATCTGCCGTTGCACCACCGCGATTAATGATAAAGCCTGCGTGCTTTTCAGATACCTGAGCTCCGCCGATAGCATAACCCTTAAGACCAAGCTCCTCAACCATCTGACCGACAAAGTGGCCCTCAGGACGCTTAAAAACGCTTCCGGCAGAAGGAAATTCAAGAGGCTGCTTATCTCTTCTGCGGCCCATGATATCCTCCATATATGCTCGGATATCTTCTTTATTCCCTGGCTTAAGCTCAAAAGAGGCTGATAATATAGCTCTTTCAGGATTCTTTTTATAAACACTCGTTCTGTAACCAAACAGGTGGTCACTTCCCTCGGTACGGATAATATGTCCACTGAGAGGGTCAAATGCGGTACTGCTCTCAAGGCAATCGGAAACCTGACCGCCGTAGGCTCCCGCATTCATAAATACGGCACCGCCAACAGAACCGGGAATTCCATAAGCAAATTCAAGCCCGGAAAGACCAGCATCGCGGGCAACAGCCGCAATATGAGTAAAGGACGCTCCTGCATCTGCTGTGAGAACGTTACCATCAACAGATACATCTGAAAGTCTCTCGGTAGAGATAATAACGCCGCTGTAGCCATCATCGGAAAACAGAACGTTACTACCCTTTCCCAGTATATAAGTCGAAAGGCCTGCTCTTCTCGCCTCTACATATGCATCTCTCAGGCTATTGGCGTCCTCCGGGGTAACGAAAAGGTCACAGGGGCCGCCTATACGAAATGAGGTATGCTTTGAGCACGGCTCGTTTTCGCAAAATGGAATATCTGCATCGGAAAGAAACTCAATATATTTCTTATACATATAAACACCGGCCTTTCATTACTCAAGAATCTTATATAGCTCTTTGAGAGCCCCTACACGGTATGTGGGAAGCTCGGAGCGGCCATCTGACAACCAGACTGAATCTATACCCGCAGCTGCCGCACCGGCAATATCCGAAGTCAGCGAATCTCCGATAACAAGATAAGCAGATCTGTCGCTATCGCCAATATATTCAAAAACCATCTCAAAAACTACGGGGGACGGCTTTGCACAGCCCATTTCCTGTGAAATAAACGAATGGGTAATATATCGCTCCAAGCCAGTGCCTGCCATACGTGATCTCTGTATCTCAGTTATTCCGTTTGTTACTATATAGCACTTATACCTTTGAGAAAGCCTTTGCAGAACCTCCGCTGCTCCGTCAATGAGCTGACTTTGATGCGAAAGCCTTTCTGCATAAATATCTGCGGCATCCTTTCCGTACCTGTCACCATCCATTCCGAATTCACAAAACAGGTTTGAAAATCTGTCAACACGAAGTCTTTCTCTGGTTGTCTCTCCGCGCTCAAGCTTTTTCCACTCAAGATCGTTAATGATATGATATCGACGGTGAACCTCTTCAGTAAAACCAAGGGGAGAAAGGCTGAGCGTTTCTCTCAGCGCTTTCTCCTCGGCCAGGTCAAAATCAAGAATGGTGTTATCCGCATCAAACAACAGATATTTATACATTAACCCTTGATAAATCTGTGGAAGGTCTTCTTACCCTTCTTTACTATGATACCGTCCTCACCGAAGTCCTCAACGCTGACAGAAGCATTGAAGCCCTCAGCCTTAACGTCACCAACGAGAACTCCACCGCCTGTAATGATACGCTTAGCCTCGCCCTTTGAGGGAGCAAGCTTAGACTTTACAAGCATATCGGAAACAAGGATCTTACCGTCAACAAAATCATCATCTGTAAGAGTTGTTGTAGGCATATCTGCGCTCACACCGCCTGCAGCAAATACAGTTTTTGCAGTTTCAAGAGCCTTATCTGCCTCTTCCTTACCGTGGATGATGTTAGTAACCTCCCAAGCAAGGCGCTCCTTAGCACGGTTAAGCTCAGCTCCCTCAAGCTTTTCATATTCAGCGATCTCGGAAAGGGGCATAAATGTAAGCATCTTCATACACTTGATAACGTCTGCATCGTCGATATTTCTCCAGTACTGGAAGAAATCGTAAGGAGGAGTTTTTACGGGATCAAGCCAGAGTGCACCCTTTTCGGTCTTACCCATCTTCTTACCCTCGCTTGTGAGAAGAAGATTAAAGGTGAGACCGTATACCTCTTTACCGGTCTTACGGCGCACAAGCTCTACGCCGCCGATAATATTGGACCACTGGTCATCGCCGCCGGTTTCAAGAATACAGCCGTAATCCTGATTAAGACGGAAGAAGTCGTAGGACTGCATGATCATATAGTTGAACTCGAGGAACGTGAGACCCTTCTCCATTCTGGACTTATAGCACTCTGCCGCCAGCATACGGTTTACCGTGAAGTGAGGGCCAACCTCACGAAGAAAATCGATATAGTTAAGATCGAGAAGCCAGTCACCGTTATTTACAAAAACAGCCTTTCCGTCAGAGGTATCGATAAACTTTCCCATCTGAACCTTGAAGTTGTCGATATTATGAGCGATCTCTTCCTTAGTGAGCATCTTTCTCATATCGTTCTTACCGGAGGGGTCACCTACCATTGCAGTACCGCCACCGAAAATAGCGATGGGACGGTGTCCTGCCATCTGCATATGTGCCATGACCTTCATCTGGATGAAGTGGCCGATGTGAAGGCTATCTGCAGTAGGGTCAAAACCGATATAGAATGTAATCTTCTGATTATCAAGCAGGTCCTTTACCTTTTCGGGATCGGTTACCTGTGCAAGCATTCCTCTGTCGATAAATTCCTGATACAAGCTCATTGTTCTTTGTTGCGGCTTTTGCCGCTCTCCTTTTCATTTATGTGATAAATTTTAATTTCTTTCAAGCAGGTCACGTGCTGCAGAATACTGCATCTCGGTAACGTTGATACCTCCGATGATACGTGCAAGCTCTGCCACTCTTTCCTCACCGTCAAGGCTGCGAACAGAGCTTTCAGCTCTTCCGTCCACCTCGTTTTTCTCGATAAGGTAATGATTATCCGCATGGGCAGATACCTGTGCGGAATGGGTAACGCATATGACCTGTATATTTTCAGCGAGAGCCTCCAGCTTCATACCTATTCTTTCGGCGGTACCGCCGGACACTCCCGTATCGATCTCGTCAAATATTACTGTTGACTGTGCAGACTTCTTTGTCTGAGCACATTTAAGGGCAAGCATTATTCTTGAAAGCTCGCCTCCTGAAGCTATCTTATAAAGAGGCTGTGCCTCCTCGCCGGGGTTAGTAATTACTGTAAAATCAACCTCGTCCGTTCCTCGGGGATTGAACTTATCATCCCCCTGCGTTTTTCTGATATCAACGAAAAAGCGTACCTTTGGCATATCCAGGCTTTTAAGTGTTGCCATTACCTCCTCGGCAAGACGCTCTCCCGCTTCTCTTCTCTTCTCGCTTATGATATCCGCTGCAACGGTTGCCTTCTTTGCAAGATTACGGTATTCCAGCCTCAGCTCCTCCATGCGGTCCTCTCCGCCTTCAAGATCTCGGAGCTTTCTTTTGGCATCGTCTCTGAAGGAAATAACATCCTCAAGAGTTCCTCCGTATTTCTTTTTCAGCCTTGAAAACGCTGCAAGACGGGATTCTATTATATCGAGCTGCTTTTCGGGATCGCCCACGTCATCTCCGTCAATAACGTCCCTTGCCTGCTCGGCAATATCTATAAGCTCGTATCTGTATTCATCAAGCTTTTGGGCAAGCTCCTCTGCGTTATCCATAACATCGGAAAGCTGGCGAAGAGCAGCGGCAGCACGCTCGAGAAGATACGATGCACTGGCTCCCTTTTCTCCGGGTGCAAGAGCACGGTAAACAAGGTTTGCATTTTTCGTTACCTGCTCAATGCTTTTTATCTTAGTTCTCAGCTTTTCAAGCTTTTCCTCTTCAGAGGGGTCCTGTATCCTTGCCTTTTCGATATCTGATATCTGGTATTTCAGTATATCTGTCATCATCGACCGGTCCTCAAGAGAGCGTTCAAGCTCAGCTATTTCATTCTTTTTGGCAACAAGCTGAGAATATATCTCACTG
>JAFQNM010000124.1 GCA_017395885.1 Clostridia bacterium
CCCTCAGAAGCACAAATATAACAGACGATTAAATAAAGGCTACGCCCTCGGAAGTGGAAAGATAATTTCTGTTTCGGAGGGTGTTATGCTTTTAAAGGAGCTTCTTTCGGGCCTTGATTACAGGCTTATTGGAGTTGATGCGTGTGATTATATAACAAGACCGTACTGCGACTCTAGGCGAGTAGAGCCGGGAGGAGTTTTCGTGTGTCTCAGCGGCCGTGGAGCAGATGGAGAGAGCTACGTGGGTGAGGCGGTAGCCTCAGGTGCCGTTTGCATTGTGGCGGAAAGAGTGATAGAGGGTGTCCCCTGTGCTTGCGTGCCCGATACCAGATATGCGCTTGCCGTAATGTGGAATAATTATTTCGGCCGTCCCGGAGAGGGAATGAGGCTTTACGGAATAACCGGAACAAACGGCAAGACCTCAACGGCGGCATTCCTTGCCTCCTGCCTTTCTGCCGGAGGAAGGAGCGTGGGCTCGGTGGGAACGCTCGGTATTTTCTGTAACGGAGAGCGGATAGGCTCGTCAGATGGGGAAACTCTCGGCGCTGCAGCGGCAATGACAACTCCCGACCCGGAATATCTGTACGGTGCGCTTCGTGCTTTGAGAGACAGCGGTGTAACCGATTGCGTTATGGAGGTATCAAGCCATGCTGTCAGCTACAGAAAAACAGATCCTTTGAAATTTGATATAGGCATTTTTACAAATCTTTCACCGGAGCATCTGGATCATCATAAAACGATGGAGGAGTATTACAGAGCAAAGGCCTCCTTCGTGGCAAGGTGCGAAAGGAGAATTGTCAACGGAGATGACAGCGATTGCAGGAGATTCGCCCAAAGCATTCCCTGCACGTCTCTTGGTATGGATAGTGTAAGAGAACTTCGGGCAGATACGGGGGGAGTTTCCTATAAGATGTGCTTCAACGGCTCAGAGCTGTTTATGGAAAGCTGCATCGGAGGAGAATTCACAGTATATAATTCAATGCTTTCGGCAGGAGCGGCTCTTCTGGCAGGCGTGCATCCGACGGCGGTCGAGCGAGGAACGAGGGCTCTGGCGGCAGTTAAGGGCAGGCTGGAGCGAGTGGTGAGAATGGAGGAGCACGGCTTTGACCTGATAATAGATTATGCCCATACTCCGGCGGCACTTGAATCTGTTCTGACCCATCTCAGAAAAACTCTGAAGGGCAGGCTGATTTGCGTGTTTGGCTGCGGCGGCGAGAGAGACCGCCAAAAGCGCCCCCTTATGGGCCGTGTTGCGGAAAGGCTTTCCGATGCGGTTATCGTAACGGGAGATAATCCGAGATGCGAGGAGCCTCTCGGTATAATCAGAGATATAATCGGAGGAATGGTCCTGGATAACAGCGTTGTTATTCCCGACAGGCGTGAGGCTATATTTTGTGCTGTTTCCGTAGCAGGAAGAGGAGATACGGTGCTGCTTGCAGGTAAGGGACACGAGACCTATGAGATAAGAGGCGAGAAAAAGCTTGAATTTGATGAGAGAGAGGTAGTTAGGGAGGCCTTGAGGATCAAATTAGGCACATGACTAATGCATATTTTCCTATGGAATTTTATATAGCTATTGACCGTGGATATAAATGATGTTATAATATAAATTGATAGCAACTGTTTTATACAGATGACTAAAATATACAAGGGACGGACAGCAAAAATGAACACACAACTGCTTCTGTTTATAGGATGCCTGATACTTTCGTTTGCGCTCACAACAATCATCTCACATTACCTTATTCCTGTGCTTGCGAGCCGCAAAATGGGTCAAAAAATACTTGAAATAGGCCCACGCTGGCATAAGAGCAAGGAGGGAACCCCCACAATGGGAGGAATAGCCTTTCTTATAACTGCGTTTGTTGTGGGTGCGGCAGCCTCCGTATACCTTGCGGTGGCACGCGGAATGCAGGAGGCATCTCCCTTTATAATGACCGTGGCTCTTGCGCTTGCCTCCGGCCTTATCGGAATCATAGATGACTCCGCTAAGCTGAGAAAGGCTCAGAACGAGGGCCTGACGGCGGCACAGAAGTTTTTGCTGCAGCTTCTTCTTGCAGGTCTGTATATCCTTGGAATGAGACTTTTCGGCGGGCTCACTACCGAGCTGTATATCCCTTATGTTGGTATGGCGCTGGATTTCGGTATTGCTTACTATGCGGTGGCTGTGCTTCTCATCGTCGGAGTGATGAATGCCGTTAACCTGACAGACGGTATAGATGGCCTTGCATCAAGCGTAACCGTAGTCGTTGGTATATTCTTTGCTCTTTGTGCTTTCCTTGCAAAGGATGTCACAAACGAGCCTCTTTCCTTCGCTTCTTCAATCATGATAGGCGTCTGCGGCGGATTTCTTGTTTATAATTTCTATCCTGCAAGAGTGTTCATGGGGGATACCGGCTCTCTGTTTCTGGGAGGCCTTTGCGTGGGAAGTGCATTCCTTCTCAATAACCCCCTTATCATCGTTGTGTGCGGCTTTGTATATATCTGCGAAACTGCATCCGTAATGCTTCAGGTCGGATATTTCAAGATAACACACGGAAAGAGACTTTTCAAAATGGCTCCCATCCATCATCACTTTGAAAAGTGTGGCTGGAGCGAGATCAAAATAGTAATAATCTTCAGCGCAGTAACAGCTCTGCTTTGCGTTGCTGCCTGGTTTGGACTTTAACAGATAATTAACTGCTGAGAGGTGCGTCAATGAGCGAATATAACAGAGAAAACAGAACAGGTCGCACCGGGGGAGCCCCTCAGCGTAGAGAGGGAGGACGCCCGGTGCAGGGTGCTCCTCAGAAAAGGTATACTCCTCAGAGCGGTGCTCATGCCGGTCGTGCAAGACAGCCCGTTGTAAAAGATGGCAGAGAAATAAAAAGAGAAGGCCCGAGCCGCTCAAATGATCCGAGAAGAGAAAGAGCAAGGCAGGGTGCTGATTCTCCTCGCACAGGTTCCCCCGTGGAGAGAAAAAGAGAAACAGCTCTTACTCCTGCAGATGAGAAAAGCAGAGGAGTTCTTCAGAAATTCCGAGCAAATCTGGTAACAAAAAGAGAGGAAAGGGATGAAAGGTGGGATAACGAGAAGATAGAGCGTCAGCGTCACGGCGTGGACAGACCTATGCTCATTATCATCCTCATCCTGATCGCTCTCGGCACCGTAATGGTGTTCAGCGCCAGCTACCCCTCTGCCCTTAAGGAAAAAAACGATAGCTTTTATTATATCAGCAATCAGCTTCTGTGGGTGGCGCTCGGTGGCGGTGCCATGACTCTGATGACCTTTGTGCCCTATAAGCTGGTAAAGGTGTTTGCCCCTGCGGCCGCAGTTGTATCGGCAGTGCTCCTTGTGATGGTCCTTATAATAGGAACTGCAAGAGGCGTTGCACAGAGATGGCTTTCACTGGGATTCGTTTCATTCCAGCCCTCAGAGCTTGCAAAGGCTGCGCTGATCTTGTTTTTGGCTTACTATATAGATAAAAATCATGATGAGATTTCAAAGAGCCTCGATAAAAAGAAGACCTTCTGGAAGGGTGTTGCCATTCCCGGAATTATCGTTGGAGGCTTTTGCGGTCTTGTGCTTCTGGAAAAGCATCTTTCAGGAACGATAATCCTCGGTCTCATCGGCTTTGCAATAATCTTTATAAGCGGTGCCGATATCGCAAAAATGCTCATTACATACGGTGTTCCCTGCGGTGCCATAGGTCTCATTTATCTTCTGACAAATGAATATGCCCTGAAGCGTATCCTCACCCATAACGATGAAAATGCAGATGTTCTGGCAGAAGCGTGGCAAACAACACAGGGCCTTTATGCTATCGGCAGCGGCGGCCTGTTCGGAATGGGTCTGGGAAAGAGCAATCTTAAATTCAATTACGTTTCCGAGGCGCATAACGACTTTATTTTTACCATATGGTGTGAGGAGCTTGGCCTTGTGGGTGCGGTGCTTCTCATTGCTCTCTATGGATTCTTTGTGTGGAGAGGCATAACTATAGCAAAGAAAGCCCCCGATATATATTCATCCCTCGTAGCCTTCGGCATAACGTTTCAGGTGGGTATCCAGGCGGCGCTCAATATAATGGTAGTAACAGACCTAATTCCCAACACAGGAGTGTCTCTGCCGTTTTTTTCATACGGAGGAACGTCGCTGATCATTCTTATGGCGGAGATGGGAATACTTCTTTCAATATCAAAGCATTCCTATCAAAAAAAATAACGAAAGGCAGAAAGGTTTATGAGAGTTCTGATGACGGGCGGAGGCACCGGCGGCCACGTAAATCCCGCCCTTGCAATAGCCAAGACCATAATGGAAAACGAGCCGGATAGCGAGATCGCATTTGTAGGCACTCCCAGAGGCATAGAGAATAAGCTTGTGCCTGCCAAGGGCTATAAGCTTTATCACGTGGACGTAATGGGTCTTAGAAGAAGCCTCTCTCCAAAGAACATAAAGGCGGCGTGGCTCGCCCTCACGTCTCCCGGTAAGGCCAAAAAGATTATAAAGGAGTTCAAGCCGGACGTTGTTATAGGCACGGGCGGCTACGTTTCCTGGCCTGTTTGTAAGGCGGCGGCAAAAATGGGTATCCCCACGGCTCTGCATGAGTCAAATGCAGTTCCCGGAATGGCTGTGAGAATGCTCTCCTCCAGCGCAGACAGGATCTTTCTTAACTTTGAAAAGGCGGGAAGCGGCCTCAGTTGCCCCGAAAAGCTGATGACAGTCGGCTGCCCCATGCTGGGCAAGTTTGAGAAAAGATCAAAGGAAGAGGCAAGAAAAAAGCTTGGTATTCCCGAGGAGGCAAAAACCGTTATCCTTTCCTTCGGAGGAAGCCTTGGTGCAGAAAAGGTGAATGAAGCAGTCCTTTACCTGATGGAGAAGCTCACAGGCCCTGATAAAGAGGTTTATCACGTTCACGCAACGGGAGCGATCGAAAAGGAAATAGCGTTTGGCCAGTTTAAGGATAAGGGACTTGATAAATACGAGGGCCTTGAGCTTCTTGAGTATATCTACGATATGCCCGATAGAGTTGCTGCTGCCGATATCGTGATCTGCAGAGCAGGTGCGCTTACCGTTTCAGAGCTTTCTCTGGCGGGAAAGTGTGCGGTGTTTATTCCTTCTCCCAACGTAACAGATGACCAGCAGTTTAAAAATGCAAACGTGCTGGCCTCACAGGGCGCGGCGGCAATAATCAGAGAAACACCCGAGCTGCCGGAAAAGCTCGTTGAAACGGTGAGAGAGCTTGCTTCTCATCCTGAAAAGAGAAAAGAAATGGAAGAAAAAATATGCGGCTTTGCAGTTCCCGATGCAAATAAACGGATCTATAACGAGATCCGCCGTATAGTAGACGAAAAGAAAAAAAGCAGATAATTCTGCAAATAAAAGAAAGGGGGGCTCCGGCGTGGCAAAATCGGTAAATGAGTATTATAGCGAAAAAATGAAAAAGCTTCTGGAAATGCAGAAGAACGAGAGCGTTCCCGCCCTGCCCCCCAAGGCCTCCGGCAATCAGGCAACTCAGCCGGACGGAGGAAGACAGTATTATGACCGCTTCCGCTCAAGGGTGGGAGAGGGTAGAGCAGATGATGCTCGGGCTTCGGACAGGCCTCGTAAAAAGGGTGCCGGGAGTTCTGCAGAAAGAACTGTTATAGATGATATCCGTGAGGGCAGAGCTCCGAAAAGAGCAGGTGCAGGGGGAGGTCCGAGAGGTGGACACGCTCCCTCCGCTAAGGCTTCGGGAAGGAGACCATATGAGAATGGCTCCTCAGGGACGAGAGTTGCCCCTGAGCAAAGTGCTGAGGATAAGTTTGCAGAGTCGGTAAAGCAGATAGAGGCCATGCAAATGGCCAAAAGAGCAAGGGCTCTCAGAAAATTCAGAGACGTTGCCGTTTCTGCAGCTCTTATAGTTGCCGTTTTTGTGGTAATGTGCGTTGTAGTGTATCGCTTGCTGTTCGTGATTTCAGATATAAAGGCAGATGGCTCGGCCACTTATACCTCCGAGGAGCTTGTAATTGCATCCGGTATCGCCAAGGGAGATCATCTCTATTCCTTCTCCTCGAGGGAGATAGGGGAGCTTATGATACTCAGATGCCCTGAAATATGTGAGGTGGACGTGGAAAGAACTCCTCCGGGCAAGGTAGTGTTCAACATAAAGGAGGAGCCCTGCAGCTTCTATGCGGATTTTTACGGTGAGTATAGGTGCCTGAGCTCAGGTCTCCGAGTGCTCGACTCCGTAACAGAGGAGGATGCAAAGAGCCGTGGCTGCGTAAAGCTGGTGCTTCCCGACGTAAAGAATGCAACGGCAGGTCTTGAGCCTGAGTTTGCAGAGGTAAGGGATGAAGGGTATATATACGATAGCTGTGAGTCTCTTCTTGGGTCAAAGCTTGCTCAGAGAGCCGGTACCATGGATCTTTCTGATAAATATAACATTACCCTGACGGTGGACGGCAGGTATATAATAAAGCTTGGTAACAGCGAAAGCCTAGATATGAAGCTGAAGATCGCAAATGCCGTTCTTGAGGACGAAATGTTTCACAAGGATATAAAGGCAACCATAGACGTGACCGATCTGTCGGAGACAAGCGTCGTGGTAGATGAGGGACTTCGGATAGAATAGGCGAAACACAAGTTATGCAAGTGCATAACAACGGCAATTTAGGCGTATGCATAAAAGGCTCAAAAAACCATATTTTATGGTAAAAGAGCGGATTTTCTGCAAAAAAATAAAATAAATTTCAAAAAAGACTTGCAAAAAGAAGAGAAACAGTATATTATATAGTGTGTATGTAGTGTTATTTCGGCGTTTCATACATAAAAGCAAGCTGAAATTTAAGAAAAATGACGAGGCTAAAAGCCGAAAAAATCAGAGGAGGATCAACGAAATGCCTTTTGAACTTGATGAAACATTTGAAAGTGGCGTGAATATTAAAGTAGTCGGTGTAGGCGGCGGCGGAAACAATGCTGTAACCCGAATGATCACATCCAATGTACGCGGCGTAGATTTCATTGCCATCAATACAGATAAGCAGGCTCTTCAGAAGTCTGCAGCCACCAATAAGATCACGATCGGTGAAAAGATCACCAAGGGTCACGGTGCAGGAAGCAACCCCGCAGTTGGCGAAAAGAGCGCAGAGGAGAGCCTTGAGGAGATCAAGACAGCACTTTCCGGCGCAGATATGGTATTTATCACCACCGGTATGGGCGGCGGTACAGGAACAGGCGCAGCACCCGTAGTAGCAAAGGTAGCTAAGGAAATGGGTATGCTCACCATCGGTATCGTAACAAAGCCCTTCGCATTTGAGGGAAAGAAGAGAAAAGAGCAGGCAGATGCAGGTATAGCAGCACTCAGCCAGTACGTAGATTCTCTTGTAATCATCCCCAATGAGAGACTTAAGCAGGTTTCCGATAAGCCCATCACAATGCTGAACGCATTTGAGATTGCAGATGACGTTCTCAGTCACGGTGTTCAGTCTATTTCCGAGCTTATCAACGTTCCCGGATATATCAACCTTGACTTTGCAGACGTAACAAGCGTAATGCAGAATGCAGGCTATGCTCATATGGGCGTAGGCTATGCAACAGGTAAGGAGAAGGCAGAGCTTGCAGCAAAGGCAGCTATCTCCAGCCCCCTTCTTGAAACATCCATCAGCGGTGCTCGCGGTATTCTCGGTAATATCACAGCATCTCCCGATATCTCCATGGAGGATATTGACATCGCTTGTACAATGATAGCAAACGAATCCCATGAGGACGCTACCGTTATCTGGGGTGTTGCATTCGATCCCGCAATGGAGGATGCAATGAAGATTACTATCATCGCAACCGGATTTGAGAAGGAGAAGGAGCCCTTCGTTGCAGCAGTTCCTCAGGCAGCTCCCGTTCAGAACACAGTCAGAAGACCCGAGCCTGCACCTGCACCCGCTCCCGCACCTGCTCCCGTAGCGCAGACAGCTGATGAGATCTCTGATGACGATCTTGATGAGCTTCTCGGTATGCTTGAGAATAAGGACCGTAAGAACAACCAGGATCCTCAGACACCCTCCGAGTATCCCAGCGGTCTTAAGCGTTATTTCTGATAATATCCCAAAGCACCTCGTGAGAGGTGCTTTCAGGCTGTCGAAAAAGGCGCAGACCGCAGAAGTGTCAAAACAAAGAGAGCCAAATCGAAGCTTTAACTGAAAAAGCAAAACCAACAAATAATTAAAGCTGTATTAAAGAAATCCCCTGAAAATCAGGGGATTTCTAGCTTTTCGCCCTTTCAAGTCCTGCCGTACCTTTGTACGCCTACGGACTTGAAATGACGAAATCTGCATCCTTCTCGACAGCCTGAGGCAGCTTGTCGATAACTTTATCGACAAGCTGAAAGCACCTCGTGAGAGGTGCTTTTTCCTTTGAAAAAAGAGCTGAGAATAAAACGAAAGTGAAATGAAAAGGCGGCATTTTGCCGCCTTTTCATTTATAAATTCCGGTTTAACAGGAAGATTTAGTTTATGTTAACCGTATGGGCGGATTCCATATCCGCCCATACAAGTTATCCTTCTCTGTAAACCGGGACTTGAAGCTTGATGTGTAGTTGTATTATCCCTTCACGCCGCCGAGGGAGAGACCCTCGGTCAGCTTTTTCTGAACGAGAATATAAAGAATAAGCGTTGGGAGCATGACGATAACGAGACCTGCGTACATACGTCCGTACTGGGCGGCTGCGTTCTGAGCCTTCATCAGGTCCATCAGACCCACCGGTAACGTTTTTGTACGGTCCTCTGTCATCAGGGTA
>JAFQNM010000125.1 GCA_017395885.1 Clostridia bacterium
GGATACGGTTGTAGTTTGAAGCCATGGAATAGTCGTATGCGCCTGTAACGAGGACAGCAAGATAGTCCCCACGCTCAGGGCGGCAAAGTGCAACGTCTTCCTGAATAAGGTCGCCGCTTTCACAGCAGCGTCCTGCGACGGTGGCGGTGAAATCGGGCTCTCTGTCTGCCTTGTTTGCAATAAGACAGGTGTAATCAGACTCGTAAAGGGCGTATCTGGGATTGTCGGGTATACCTCCGTCAACGGAAACGTAGCTTTTGTATCCCGTGATGGTTTTTACACTGCCCACAGAGTACAGTGTAAGTCCGGAGTCGGCTACAATGCTTCTGCCGGGCTCCATAAGGATTGCAGGAGGGATAATATCAAGCTCTGCACACATTTTTTTGATCTGCGTGCCAAGGCCCTTGATGTTTTCTCTGTAATCGATCTCGGGATCGGACTCTGTATAGCGGACGCCGAAGCCTCCGCCGATGTTGAGCATTTCGCAAACGAAACCGAAGGAATCGTGAAGCTCCTTTATGAATCTCAGCATTATGTCGGCTCCGTCGGCAAAGGAAGAGTATTCGAATATCTGAGAGCCGATGTGACAGTGGAAGCCCTTAAGGGAGACGCCCTCAAGGGACTGAGCCTTTTTGAATATCTCAAGAGCCTGTCCCGTTTCGATGGCGGTTCCGAACTTTGAGTCCACCTTTCCGGTGGAGATCTTTTTCTGAGTATGGGGGTCAATTCCGGGGGTAAGACGAAGAAGGATGCTTTGAACTATGCCGTGTTTTTTTGCTGTTTTATCAACAGCCAAAAGCTCTTCCTCGTTGTCTACGATAAAATATCCAACACCTGAGTCAATGGCATATTCAATATCCGCATCAGTTTTGTTGTTGCCGTGGAAATAAGCGTTTTCAAGGCGAAAGCCTGCAGCGGCGGCGGTATAAAGCTCGCCGGGAGAAACAAGGTCTGTTGCCATCCCTTCCTCGGCAATAATCTCGTAAAGCCTTTTGAAGCAGCAGGACTTGCTTGCAAAGAGAGGTCTTGAGCCCTTCGGCATAAACTCCTTCATTGCCTCGATATATGTGCGGCAATTGCTTCTGATACGCTCCTCGTCCATGAGGAAAAGAGGGGTGGAATACTTGTCTGCCAAAGAGCAAACGTCCTGACCTGCAAGGGTAAGATGACCCTTTTCGTTTATTGAAAGATTTGAGTGAAGCATTACTATATCCTTAACCGTTAATTAAGCTGTACATATTGTAGAGACCGGCCTCTCTCTTGCAGATAAACTCAGCGGCACTGACAGCGCCTTCAGCAAATACTGCTCTTGACTCTGCATTGTGCTTTAAGGTGAGGCACTGATAATCGGTGGAGATGATGACCTCGTGCATTCCGGGCTCATTTCCGCATCTGAGGGAGTGGATACCGATCTCGGCGGGCTCTCTTTTTGCCATACCGTGGCGTCCGAACACGTACTTTGCATCGGTGCGTACTTCCTTTATGGTATCGGCTATCATAAGAGCTGTGCCGCTGGGAGCATCAAGCTTTCTGTTGTGGTGAGCCTCAACGATCTCAATGTCCGCATCGGGGAAAAGCTCTGCCGCACGGCGGGCAAAATCGCAAAGGGTCGCAATGCCGAGGGACATATTTGCGCTGTAGAATACGGGAATAGACTTTGAAGCCTCTGTGATAAGAGCCTTTTCCTCGTCTGTGTGGCCTGTTGTACACATTACGAGGGGAAGGCTTCTTCCCATTGCGTATGCAATGACCTCGGGGGTGAGGGAGTGATGGGAGAAGTCGATGATAACGTCGGCATCTCCCTTAAAATCTGCAATATTATTGTATGGCATATCCTTGCAGAGCTTGTCCACAGCTGCAACGATAGTATCGGCATTTTTAGTTGCAAGAAGGCTTGTGACCTCTGCACCCATTCTGCCGCCTGCGCCGTAAAGAATGATCTTCATTATGCTTGCCTTTCGATTACTTAATAAGTCCGTGACCTCTCATGATCTCATACATCTTCTCAGCCTTAGCCTCGTCCATTTCAGTGAGGGGCAGACGGAGAGAGTTGTCGCAAAAGCCCATCTTTGCCATAGCCGCCTTGACGGGAATGGGGTTGACCTCGGAGAAGAGTGCATCGATAATGGAATGGTACTTGTACTGGAGTTTAGCTGCACCTGCAATATCGCCTGCAAAGAACTTTTCGCAGATCTCTACGGTCTCACGGGGCATGATGTTAGAAAGAACGGAGATGGCACCAACACCGCCGAGGGACATAAGAGGAACGATCTGGTCGTCGTTACCGGAGTAGAGATCAAGCTTCTCGTGAACGTAGTGCATAGTTTCCACGATCTTGGAAAGGTTGCCGTTAGCTTCCTTGATGCCGACGATGTTCTCATGGTCAGCAAGGATACGGTAAGTGTCAGGCTCAATGTTGACGCCTGTTCTGGTGGGAACGTTATAAAGGATAACGGGAGCTGTTGACTTGTCTGCGATCTCTGTAAACATCTTGACAAGGCCCTTCTGGGTTGCCTTGTTGTAGTAAGGAGTAACAACTAAAACCGCATCAGCACCGGCTTCGCAAGCGCAACGGGTGAGGTCGAGAGCGTAGCCTGTATCGTTGGAGCCTGTACCTGCAATGATCGGCACACGGCCGCCTGCACGCTTAACTGCATAAGCGATGGCATCACGGTGCTCATCGTCTGTAAGAGTGGAGGCTTCGCCTGTCGTTCCTGCAACAACGAGAGCGTTGATGCCGGAGTCTATCTGCCAGTCAATAAGCCTTCCGAACTGCTCATAATTGATACCGTTCTCAGAAAAGGGGGTGATAAGAGCGGTTGCAATACCCTTAAAAATAGTTTTTTTCATAGCTTTATCCTTTCAGCCCGGGGGCAATACAAAAATTTATCAAGAGAAATAAAAAAGCCGACAGCGGTCGGCAAATAAAAATCCCAGGTGGTGCTGGAACTTTGATAGCTCTCCGCAAAAAAGCGACAGTCGGAGCGATCTTATTCGCTCAAACCGGCACAGGCGAAACCACCGCCTGCCCTCGGCACCTGCCCCTTTTGCACGGACAACGGGCGGTCGACCCTTTGACATCCGAGCTACTATTGGCAAAATGCACCTCTACCGATAAGAAATTATAACACAAGTGCTTTTGCGTGTCAATATCTTATGTTTATTTCATATTAAATAAATTATTGCATCTTCAATCTGCAGGACTCTTTTTTGTGATCGATCAGTAAAGCTTTGATAAGGATATTACAAATTTCAGTTTGAAGTAGAGCCGGAATTGGTATATAGTAGGGGTCGACGTCCTCGGCGACCCGCAAATCAGCACATGAACAAAATGAAAAATGATAAGCTAATGTAGATTGACACTATACGTTGCAGTAGGGGAGTGGCTTGCTGCTCCCGACCATCAGCACACGAACCGAAACAAAAGCCTCCACATCTCAGACGCTTGCGGCTGCTTCTTTTAGAGAGCATTTCTTAGGCCTTGCTTGCAAGGCAGAGCGGACCGCTAAATTTAACGAACGGTTGTCTTTACGTCCGCGAGGGGAGGTGGCATCGGTGCAGGATGAACATAGGATATTTGATTTATTAGGCAC
>JAFQNM010000126.1 GCA_017395885.1 Clostridia bacterium
CGGCTCCCAGGCTATCGAGAAACTCAAGGAGCACCGTTGCCATTTCGGGGCCTGTTTCTACTGCAAATGAGCTACCCATGGAATCTGCAAAGACAGCAAGCTCTCGGCAAGCCATTCTTGCCACTTCCTTTTCATGAGTCTCGTTGGCGGGAAGCGTTCCGATATGGGTCGTTACAACGTCACACTCCAGCATTTTTGCCGCCTCAAGCACTCTTTTGGATTTCTCAATCACCTCAGGGTTCTTTTCCTTATCCATAAATCCGGTGGAGAAATCTCCGCAAAGAGCAGAAAAAACAAGTCCGTTTGACTTTACGATATCAAGATACTCACGTGCCTTCTCGGCGTTCATATTCTTGTAGCTGAGCTCGCTCCAATCAACACAGTACACCTGAATCCCGTCAAGTCCGAGAGCTGCAGCTGCCTCAACGCCCTCCCTGAAGCTTCCCTTTCTGAGGGATTCCAGCATTACTCCTATCTTCATTTCATTACCTCGCTATCTATAAGGTCATTCTGTGACAACGGTTCCGTTTTCACAGCAATAATTGTAAAGCTCCTCTAAAGGTCCGTCAAGCCTTACGGAATAATACGACCTATTTCTTTCCGCTCCGCTGCTGTCCAGCTCGCATATCATCGCCATATCTCCGCCATAGAGCAGGATCTTATACTTCTCGTTTTCGATTCTGAGGGATACCATTGCCTCGCCCTCAGGCTCAGCCTCGGTAGCACGCCAGGAACCGCTAAGTCTTTCTCCAAGCTCTGAAGATGCTGCAACGCTGAAGGTCTCCTTCTTATCTCCATTGAACTCTGCAGTTATTTTTCCCTCATCCTCATCGCCGCATAGCATTTTCAGAACGCTTGCCGCATGAGCCTCAACACCGTGCTTCTCTGCATATTCGCATATCTCCTCAACGCTGCCGTCAAGCTTCACGCTGTAATAGCACCTATCCTTTTCAGCAACGCTTGCATATCCGTAATAGATCATTGCGATGCCGTTATCAAAAAAAGTTATCTCGTGCTGGGTCTGCACAGTTACGGTAACGGTCTTTTTACCGCCATCCTGACCTGAGGCATGCTCCCACTCGCCTGTGAAAAGAGAAGTCAGCTCATCTCTCACCGGCACCTCAAGGGCCTCCTCACCGTCCTCTCCGTACAGGTGAACGGTTACACTTTCGGCCTCCTTCAGCGTATTATACGTATAATCAAAACCTGATTCCTCTGTAAGCGCACATCCCACAGACGTTACAGCCATACAAAGTATCAGCAAAACTGCTGCAAGCTTTCTCATATGCTCTCCTTTCTCACTTCACGGCTCTCAGCTTCTGTCTTCTCACGTCTGTGCCTGTGAACATAAGCGAAGCATACTCTCCGAACAAACGGCTTGTGATCCTGTCGGCATAGCGCTCACGAAGCTCTGCAGGTGTGAGATTTGTGCTGAATATTGTGGGCCTTCTCTTGTTCATACGTGTATTTATAAGGTTATAAATACACATTACGGTAAACTGATTGGCCATTTCCGCTCCAAGATCGTCAACGATAAGAAGATCGCAATCATAATACTTCTTCATAGAATCGGAGTCTCCGCCCTTGAACTGAACCTCGCGGAAGTCATCTATAACAGACTGGATCGTTTTATACACCACGTCATATCCGCGGCGGATAACGGTTATTCCTACCGCAGTTGAGAGATGAGTCTTACCAAGACCCGTATTGCCGAGAAGGAGCCAGCACTGCTCTGTTTTTGAATCAAATCCGTTGGCAAACTCATAAAGCATAGTATAATTATGCTTCATATTCTCTCTCTCGGCGCCTTCTTTATAATACTTAAGATCAAAGTTCTCAAAATTTTGGTCTGCGCAAAGCCTGCCAAGCTCAGAATCGTTGAGACGGAGCTCTGCCACGGTCAGCTTCATGCAGGTGCACATATCTATTCCCACGTATCCGCTGTCTGCACA
>JAFQNM010000127.1 GCA_017395885.1 Clostridia bacterium
AGCTTGCTGACTCTTGTTGTGGATGCTTCCGAGGCTGAGGCGGACGCCGAAGAGACAGACGAGGATGCAAAAAAGGTCAAGATCGAATATGAGCTTGCCGATATAGATACATTTCTCCTCGATATTGATGAATATACCGACAGTATAGAGGAATACGACCGTATCCCTGCCAAGGTAATGCCTTGGTGGGTTGGATTTTTGCCTTACGTTATAATTGCCGTTGTGTTTATGCTGCTCTGGTGGTATATGATGAGCCAGGCAACAGGCGGCAGAGGCTCTAAGATAAACAGCTTCGGCAAGGCAAAGGTAAAGGTACCCTCTGCAGACAAAAATAAGGTGCTCTTCCGCGACGTGGCAGGCGCTGACGAGGAAAAGGCAGAGCTTGAGGAGATCGTCGAGTTTCTGAAGGATCCTCAGAAGTTTGCAAAGCTTGGCGCAAAGATACCCCATGGCGTTTTGCTCATGGGCCCTCCCGGTACAGGTAAGACCCTTCTTGCCAAGGCTGTTGCCGGCGAGGCGGGAGTTCCCTTCTTCTCCATCTCAGGCTCAGATTTTGTTGAGATGTACGTAGGTGTGGGCGCTTCCAGAGTAAGAGATCTTTTTGAAACTGCAAGACGACATCCCGCATCCATCGTGTTTATCGATGAGATCGATGCGGTGGGCCGTCAGAGAGGCACCGGCCTCGGCGGCGGTCACGATGAGCGTGAGCAGACCCTGAACCAGCTTCTCGTTGAGATGGACGGCTTTGGATCAACTGACGGTATCATAGTCATTGCGGCAACGAACCGTCCCGACGTGCTTGACCCTGCCCTTCTCCGTCCCGGAAGATTTGACAGACAGATAACAGTAAGTCAGCCCGATATCAAAGGAAGAGAAGAGATACTCAAGGTCCATGCGCGCAACAAGCCCTTTGAGGCAGACGTTGACCTTTCTGTCATTGCAAAGAGCACAAGCGGATTTACGGGAGCGGATCTTTCCAATCTTCTTAATGAGGCGGCTCTTCTGGCGGCAAGAAAGGATAAGAAGCTTATAGGCATGAACGAGATCGAGGAGGCCTTCAATAAGGTAGTTGCAGGTCCCGAAAAGAAGTCCATGCGTATCAAGGATTCCGAAAAGCTGAAAACTGCTTATCACGAAGCAGGTCACGCTATCCTTTCCCACGTTCTTCCCCTTATGGATCCCGTGCACAGAATTTCCATCATCCCCAGCGGTCAGGCGCTCGGCTATACGCTGAACCTTCCCGCAGAGGATAAATACAGCGTATACCGTAACGAGCTCAAGCAGAAGATATCGATGCTGCTTGGCGGCCGTGTTGCAGAGCAGCTCATATTTGACGATTTCTCGGGCGGTGCGTCCAACGATATTCAGCGTGCAACGCAGATCGCAAGAAATATGGTCATGCAGCTTGGCATGAGTGATCTCGGCCCCATCCTTTTCGGTAGCGGACACAGCGATACAGAGGTGTTCCTCGGCCGTGATATTTCCCAGAGCCGTAACTTCTCAGAGGCAGTTGCCGCACGTATAGACGAGGAGATCAATAAGATAATCACCGAGTCCTATAACGAGGCAAAGAGACTTCTCTCCGAGAATATTGATAAGCTTCACTTTGTGGCGAAGTTCCTTCATAAGTATGAGGTCATGGACGGAGAGCAGTTCCACCGTGCAATGGAGGAAGAGGATATTACCTTTGAGGAGCTTGAAGCTATGGTTGCTGAAAAGAAGCGCCGCAGCGAGGAGGAAAACGCAAAGCGTGCCATCCAGATCGCTGAAAATGAGCGCCTCCGTGCGGAGGAGAGAAAGCGCCGTGAGGCAGAGGCTGCTGCAGAGGGAAAGAAGCTTCCCTTTGACGAGCCCAATGATAACGATCCCTCCGATGATGCTGAACAGTAATAAAAAAACCGCCGATCATTCGGCGGTTTTTTCTTGGAAAGTTCATTTCAAATTTTAGTTTGACGGGGGAGAAAATGTAGGGGGCTTTTTGAAAAAAGTCCCCTACGACCCCCTAAAACTTTGAGAATGGGAATATATAAATTTCAGTTTATGGGGGAGTTTGAGGATACGCGAAATTTCATTTTCGTGTCATCCTGAGCGGAGCAAACAACCC
>JAFQNM010000128.1 GCA_017395885.1 Clostridia bacterium
ATGGAAGCACGTGCGCCGGAACGAACGGATACGAGAAGGGGATTTTCCTTATCGCCGAACTTCTTACCGGTAACCTCTTCCATCTTTACGATGTACTCCATGATCTGAGCCTGGATGTCATCGTTGATCTTTCTGCCGTCCTCATAGTACTGAGTGCAAGCCTCAGTAGTAACTGTGAAGCCCTGGGGAACGGGGAGACCGATCTTGGTCATCTCAGCGAGGTTTGCGCCCTTACCGCCGAGAAGCTCACGCATGGAAGCGTCGCCTTCGGAGAAAAGGTAAACATACTTAATTCCCATTGTTCTAATCCTCCAAAATTTAAATTATATTATTTGATTCGCAATTCAGGTACGGCACAGTATGCCGCAATTTGCATTATACCATACATTTTTTCGATTTTCCATAGTTTTATGAAAAAATAACTGCGATATAACGACGAATTTTCAAAAACTTTACAATAATTAATTATCGAATATAACAAAATGAGCCTGTCTGCCAAAGGGCAGAGGCTCATTTCGACCATTATATATATTTTTTCAGCTCATCCAGCTCCTTTTTAAGCTGTTCTATTTTATCATAGGCCTCCTCCTTTTTATCTGAGGAGAAGCGGCTTTCATCCCGGCAGACCAGGTAATCTATGGTAACGCCGAAAAAATCTGCAAGGCGGATAAGGGAGTAGCTGTCCGGGTATGTTTTTTCAGTTTCATAATTAGAGAGCGTTTTCTGGTCAATGCCGGTAGCGTTGGCAACGTCTATCTGGCGCAGAGATGCTTTTTCACGCAGGTGACGTATGCGGTTCATTTATGCTGCTCCTTTCTATCTGTCTGCTTTCCGGTAGTACAATAATACTTTTATGATATGTATTATACTATATTTTTAGTACAGCTTCTTGACATACTAAGTATTTCCTTTTATAATACTAATATATTACTCCAAGCGTTGTGAGGAGTAAAAAATGAAAGGAAGGTAAAAAATGAAAAGGATAACAGCATTGATCCTGGCGGCTCTTCTTGCAGCGAGTGCACTCAGTGCCTGCAAAAACAGCAAGGAGCCGGCGGACGAAACTGCCCCCGGCGCAGAAACAACGGTTCAGAACGAGGAAACAACAGCTCCCGAGGAGGAAGAGGCCAAATTTGCAGAGGTGCTTTCTGCAGAGCGCATCGGAGAGATGGAAAACGTTCCTCGTATTGCAAAGGGAGGAATCTATTATAAGGGTGCTGAAGGAAAATACGGCATTATGACGTTTGACGGCGAATGCGACACCGGCGCCGTATACGATAACGTGTCCGCTTGCGGCAATTTCTTTTCGGTGAGAGAAAAGGCGCTTGAGGAATCTCTGGAGCCTGATGCGCTGAATATCACCGGCCTTGCGGATGCTTGGGGAAATTTGCTTCTTCCCTGCGAATATTTTATGATTGAGGCACTTAACGATAGATTTGTTAAGGCTTATAAGGCTATCGAATTAACAGAAAACAGAGATGAGGCAATGCTCTACGTAAGCACCTCCGGCTGGCACACGTTAAGCCCCGGCGAGGAGGATCCCATGTTCAAGGGCGAATGGGTAGTGTTTGATACTGTTGACGGTGCACTTGTTGAGGGTGCCGCAGGCAACAAGAGGGAATATACCGGAAAGACCGTTACTGCATCAGGCAATTACGTTACCTATTATGACAGCAACTACAGAGCAGTAACTGTCGATGCAAAGGGCAATGCAATAGGTGAAGAATATAAGCTTCTCAGGGACGGAACTCTTCTTCAGACCGTGGACGGAAAGGGAATAGTGTTCTCTCCTGAGGGAGAAAAGCTCTTTACCTATGAGCTCAGCGGTTACGTTCCCTACGAGCCCTGCGGAGACTATTACGTATGCAGAAAGATTGAAGACGGTGATGCAGACTACGTTCTTGTCGACAGATCGGGAGAGATGGTTCTTGATCTTGTCGATGGTTACGGAACGTTCCCCGAGGGCTTTGGAAGCGTTATTCTTTGGGAAAGGACCGTATATGATCTTGAGGGCAACGTTCTTCTTGAAAACTGCCACGATCTTGAGTGCAGTAACGGATCGAGAAGCGCAGCCTTGCTTGAGAGCGAGGGCAGGATCGTGATGGTAGATGCCGAGGGCAACGAGCTGTTCAGCACTGACCTGACGGACGATATGTATTACGAGGGCTTTACCGTATGCAAGGAATCGGATGGCACAGCATATTTTTATTCTCATGCCGACGGTGACTACACTATAGAGGCATACAAATATGCATCCATCGGAGCGGGACTCATAGAGAAGGAGCTGAGCAACGGTGTATACGCACTTCTGGATACCTTTAGCGGCGAAGCAGTGCTTGAGAATCACAAGGACTATATCTTTGCAGAGAGCACAGAGGGAAAATACTACGTATATGCTCTGAATACAAGCGCCAATTACGAGATCTACGAGATCAAATAAGGAACGTGAGAGAGGTATCGGCATGAACTTCAAAAAAACGGTTTCTTTGGTGTTGGTTTTTGCAGTGCTTTTCTCGCTGGCGGCCTGCTCCGGCCAAAAAAAGAAAACAGAGCTTTCCGACCTGCAGAACAAGGGCAAGGAAAGCACTGAGGCTGTTACGGATAAGGCTGATGATACAACGTCCTCCGATGAGGATACCTCCTCGGACAGTACTGAGGATACTACCGAGGCTCCCGCTCCCGATACTGAGCCTGCAGAGGATGGCTTTGAGGTTCCTCCCTACGACGGAGGCTTTGAGCTCGGTACATACGAGGACGGCAAGTATTATAACCGTTATCTCGGCGTGGGAATAAAAATGGAGAGCCGCTGGGATGTGCTCTGCGGAGAGGGCATGATGGAATACAACACCGCCTTTGCACAGCTCCAGTCTCTGACCATTGATGAGTACAAGGATCTTCTGGAAAACGGAGAGGTGGCAGCCTTCTACGATTTTTTAGCCAAAGAGTACAGCGGAAACACCAACAATCTTCTTTTTATATTTGCGATGAATACCTTTGTAGATGAGGCAACGCTTGACGAATACATTAAGGATAACGACGATCTGATAGCCTTCGTTAAGGAATCTATGATCTCCGATATGGAGGAGGGCCTCATGGAGGCGGGGCTTACCAATATCTCCGAGCCAGATTATAAGGTAACGAATCTGAACGGCAAGGATGCCGTTATCATAAGCCAGACAGCGTATCTGAGCGGCTACAGATGCAGCATGAGCTACGTTATCAAGCTGGCAGGCACCCATCTGGTCATGGTGGTTGCTCTTTCAACCGCAGGCTCAAGCACTGTAAACAGTATGCTTGGCAATATTTATATTCTTGACTGAGGGAAACGGTAATGGCAAGAAAAAAGAAGCCGGAAATCGATTTTGAAATGTATTGCAAGATAAAGCACGACGGAGACGAATATCAGGCTCTCCGTGCTCTTGCAAAGGTCACCATTGAGGACAACACTGCAGTTGCCGGACTTTCCGATGAGGGCTACGAAGCCGTGTGCGATTCTCTGACTCAGGAGCAGCTGTCCACCCTTTGGGAAATTATCAGAATTGCCCTGAGAGAGGACCCTGTAAGGCTTGCAGAGTTTATTGCCTTCTGCGAGGAAAGTGAAAAGAGAAAGCAGAGCGAGGCTGAAAGGATGGCCTATGAAAGATCCGCTTCAAACTACGTGCTGTTCTTTATTATCTGCATTATTGCCGCTGTGGTGCTTATCGTAGGGATCATAAACGGAACCTTTTCGTTAAGCTACTTGTTTTATCTTATCGTTGATGCAATAATAACCGTGAGCATTTCCGGAAGGGTGTTTGAATCTTTCAGAAACAGAAAATAAATTCGGTCAAAAGGCCCCCAAAAGCATTAGCTTTTGGGGGCCTCAGACTGTCGAAAAATGGCGCAGACCGCAAATATATCCAAAACAAAGACAGTCGGCCCGTGGCTTTAACTGTAAAAAACAAAATCAACAAATAATTAAAGTGATATTAAAGAAATCCCCTGAGAATCAGGGGATTTCAAGCTTTTCGTCATTTCAAGTCCTGCCGTACCTTTGTACGCTGACAGGAACCCCCAAAAGCTCGCAAGCTCACTTTCGGGGAACCCCTCCGACGAACTTGAAATGACGAAATCTGCATCCTTCTCGACAGCCTGAAGCTGCTTGTCGATAACCTTATCGACAAGCAGAGGCCCCCAAAAGCAATAGCTTTTTGGGGCCTCTTTGCTGTTGTGATCACTCGATAGTGATAATTCTGCCGTCAAGCCTCGGTCTGTCTGCAGGAGGTGCAGCGATATATCCGAGTATGCAGTTTCCAACGCCCTTGTAGCTGTCGGGGATTCCCCACTGAGCCATAAGAGCCTTGCCTTCTTCAGATTCAAACATCTCCTTTGCCCTGTGTATCCAGCAGGAGCCGAGACCGATGGAGTGAGCGGCGTTCATCATATTTCCCATGGCAAGAGAGCCGTCCTCAACGTAGGTGTAAACGTTTGAATCACCGAAAACGATAATAACGCAGGGAGCACCGTAGAAGGGGTCGCTCTCGCTTCCCATAACGGCACCGTTCATACGGGAAAGCCTTTTGACCGTTGCAGCATCGGTGACCGCAACAAGCTTTGTGTGCTGGCGGTTCATTCCCGTGGGGGCCCAAAGGCCTGCTGTGAGAACCTCATCAAGCTCGGCCCTCTTTATCTGCTCCGCCTTGTATGAGCGGCAGCTTCTTCTTTCTATGAGTGCTTTTATTGTGTCGTTCATTGTATCTGCCTCCTTTTTTATAATTTTACCACATTGTCCTGCGCCTTTCAAGCAAAGTTTTGCCTCACTGTTGAAAAACGCAGAAAAGGGTAGTATAATATAGCTGTAAATAGCGGTGAAAGAACAGAAGCAACGCAATTTATGCAAATGACTAAAATAGTCGGATTTCTTACAGAAAGCGACAAATGCCTAAAACCTGCAACGCTTGAAAACAAAGGGAGGATAGGGAAATGAGAGTAATATTTAACGAGTGCCTTTGCCCCTATTTCAACCTTGCTTCCGAGGAGTATTTGCTGGAGAGCTTCATGGGCGATGCTTTTATGATATGGCGCAATGAAAAAAGCGTTATAATCGGCAAGAATCAGAATGCCTACGGAGAGATAGACCAAGGATTTTGTGAAGAAAAAGGTATTAAGATCGTCCGCAGGCTGACGGGCGGAGGCGCTGTCTTCCACGACCCGGGAAATATTAATTTTTCGTTTGTAACGGATGCCGCAGAGGAGGGAATAAATTTTCTCCCTTACGTTGAGAGCATTTGCAAAGCGCTTTCGCGGTTTGGCATCAAGGCTGCGGCAAACGGCAGAAACGATATTGAGGTGAACGGACTAAAGATATCGGGAAATGCCCAGTGCATCCGCAATTGCAGAGACGGCAGAAGGCGGCTCCTCCATCACGGAACGCTCCTCTTTTCTGCAGATATGTCCGCTCTTGAGGGAGCCCTTCGGGTGGACGGCGAAAAAATGGAGTCAAAGGGTATAAAAAGCGTCCGCAACCGGGTCGTTAATATCAGGGATATAGGGGGATATACAGGCCCTCGGTCGCCTCTGTGCTTTGCAAGGGAGCTTTGCAAATGCTTCGAGGCAGATATGTCAGACTTTACCGCGGAGGAAAAGGCTGAAATAGAAGGGCTTGCCCGAGAAAAGTATTCTAAATGGGAGTGGAACTACGGCGAGAGTCCACGATTTTCGGTTGAGAAAAGCAAAAGATTCCCCTTTGGTTCTGTGGAGATCGCATACACAGCGAAAAAAGGAACCATTGAGGATATAAAAATAACGGGTGATTTCTTTGCTGCGGGGGATATAGAAGAGCTTGAAACGGGCCTCATCGGCACCACTCTTGAAAAGGAAGATCTTGAAAAAGCTTTTGAGAGCGTTCATAAATATATCCACGGGGCAACGGGTGAAGAGATTGCAGAGCTGCTGTTAAAGAATAAATAACAAAGGATAGAGAATAAAGATATGAGTGGATATTCGGCCCTTTCTGCGGGCTATGACATACTGAACAGCGAGACCGATTACGAGTCCTGGGCAGATTTTATCGTCGAGGTATTCAAAAAATACGGAAATAACATAGAGAGCGTTCTTGATCTGGGCTGCGGCACCGGGGCCATGACATTTGCCCTTCACGACCGTGGATTTGATATGACGGGCGTTGATCTTTCCATAGATATGCTTTCCGTTGCACGTGAGGAGTGCTACGATCGTGAAATAACGGATATACTGTGGCTTTTGCAGGACATGAGAAGCTTTGAGCTTTACGGCACGGTGAACGCCTGTGTCTGCTGTCTTGACGGCATCAACCACCTGACAGGGAAGGGCGATACCAAAAAATGCTTTGCCACGGTGCATAATTATCTTGACCCGGATGGGCTGTTTGTTTTTGATGTAAATACGCCTCATAAGTTTGAGCACTTTTACGGCAATAATGATTACATCCTTGAGGATGAGGGCGTTACCGTTTGCTGGCAGAACGATTATAATAAGGAAAAGGGCATTTGTGATTTTTATCTCAGCGTTTTTGAGGAGACGGATAACGGCCTCTGGCAGAGAAGCGATGAGGTGGTCCGTGAAAGATGCTATTCAAGGGAGGAGCTTGTGGGCGCTCTTGAAGCGGCCGGCTTTGAGGTTATGGGCTTTTTTGGAGATTTCGGCTTTGGTGCTCCCTCAGAGGATTGTGACAGATGGTATATCGTTGCAAAATGTAAGAAATGAATGATGAAGGGGAGAAGAATCTACGGGGAACCCCAATATGCATTGACCCAGCTTCACCCTGTTCCCCTCCGCCTTGCAAGCAAGGCCAATGTAGATCCTTCGTCGCAAGCTCCTCAGGATGACAGAGTACAACCTCCTCGGCACGTGAACCGAAACAGAATTGGTATATTGTAGGTACTGACGTCCTCTGTCGGTCTACTCATCTGCACAATAATAAAACCTTGTATACCCTGCGTTTAACAGATAGCTCCCGTGCAGGTTTTCGGGCGAACACAGTTCGCCACCGGGGTTTAGGAATATCAAGCTCCCCTATAAACCGGAATTCAAAAGAGCTTTTTGTGTTAAGCTTCTTTCAAGAGGACTTGAAAATTTTTTTGATTTTTTTCGTAAAAAGTGTTGACAAACGGATTTCGGTTTGCTATAATACAAAAGCTGTCGAAAAGACAGCAAGATGGAAGCATAGCTCAGTTGGGAGAGCATCTGCCTTACAAGCAGAGGGTCATAGGTTCGAGCCCTATTGTTTCCACCAGGGGAATCTGAAAAGATTCCCCTTGAATATGGCCCGGTAGCTCAGTTGGTTAGAGCGCTAGCC
>JAFQNM010000001.1 GCA_017395885.1 Clostridia bacterium
CCCACATCTCGTCCCACGTTTTGGGGACGCTCCAGCCCTTTTCTTCAAAAAGCCCTGCATTGTAAAAAAGTCCGCAGGGAGAGTAAAACATAGGGGCAAGATAGATCTTGCCGTCACCGTAAGGGTTTGTTGCGAGGGTGTCGGTGAATCCTTCTGTCAGCTTGTCGGCAACGGTGGTGTCCTCTCCGGGAACGGTCATTTCCAAAACGTCGTCAAGAGGCTCGAGAGCTTCGTCCTTTATGAGAGTTTCTGTAAGTGCTGCCTCTCTGCCCGTGGCAAGATGAACGTAATCGGGCCAGTCGCCCGATTTCATCTGGGCGCTTATAACGTCCTCAAGGTTCTTTTTGGCGGTCAGCTCAACGGTGATATCGCCGTGCTGCTTTTCAAAGGCGGCGGCCACGTTTTCCCACATTTTTGAGCCATAGGCCGACTCGAGAACTGCCACCTTAAGAACGTTCTTTTCCTCGTCGTCCTTTCTGGAACAGCCTCCAAAGGAAAAAAGGGAGAGAATAAGCGCAAGAACAAAGGATAATGTTCGCTTGATCATAGTAATTCAAAAGCTTGCGTGCCTTGAAAGCAGACACGCCAGCACCTCCGTTGTGATTTTTATTTATTGTTTCCTGCTACTGAGCCAATATACGGAGAAATTTTTCGTTCTTATTGAAATCAGCAGAAAAGTATGATATAATTATGAAAATTTATCTATGTTGTGAGGTAAGTATGATAAACATAGCAATTTTAGGCTTCGGAGTTGTCGGTGGCGGCATTACCGAGGTAATAGACAGAAACCGTGATAAGCTCGCAAGCTTTGTGGGCGATGATATAAACGTTAAAAAGATACTTGACCTTCGCGATTTTCCCGATTCTCCCTATGCAGACAGGGTGGTTCACGATATAAATGAAATACTTTGCGATGATGAGATCAGCGTTGTTTGCGAAACCATGGGCGGTGTGAATCCTGCCTTTGATTTTTCCGTTTCTCTTATGAGAAGGGGAAAGAGCATGGTAACTGCAAATAAGGAGCTGGTTGCCAAGCGCGGTGTTGAGCTTATGGAATGCGCTAAGGAAAACGGTGTTTTCTATCTGTTTGAACCTTCTGTTGGCGGCGGTATTCCCGAAATACGCGGTATGAGAGGCAGCCTTGCAGGCGATACCATAACGGAAATTGACGGTATCCTTAACGGAACCACAAACTACATTCTTACCAGAATGAAGAGAGAGGGCGTAGATTTCACCTCTACTCTTAAGGATGCCCAGCGCCTCGGCTACGCAGAGGCAAATCCTGCGGCTGACGTTGACGGACTTGATGCACAGAGAAAGATAATGATCCTTACTGCGGTTGCAACGGGATATCTTTGCTCCGAGAGCGAGGTCTACTGCGAGACGATGACAAAGCTCACTCCTGCCGATATAGATGCGGCAAAGAGATGGGGCGGTGCAGTAAAACTCCTCGGCTCATCCAGAATCGGAGAAACAGGTGCAGCTGTTTACGTAGCCCCCTTCTTTGTTCCCGAGGCCTCTCCTCTTTGTGCCGTTGAGGACGTTTATAATGCTATCCGCATAGTCAGCCCCGTCACGGGAGACGTAATGTTCTACGGTCGCGGCGCAGGCAGAATGCCTACTGCAGGTGCGGTGGTTTCAGACGTGGCGGCAATTCTTTCCGGCCTTGCTGCAAGGGAGAAGAAGTGTGAGTGGCAGGCTGCTCCCGCAGGCTACGTAAAGCCCTTCGGAGAGAGTATCTTCTCATATTATATAAGAGTAAAAACAGATTCCCCTGCAGC
>JAFQNM010000129.1 GCA_017395885.1 Clostridia bacterium
ATATATAAGGAAGAAAAATGAAAGCTTTTATCGCAGGTCTCATCACCTTGGCTCTGCTCATAGCAGCCGTTACATCTAATGCTTTTCTCATAGTTCAGAAAACCGACTCGCTTCTATCGAAGCTCAGCGCTCTGCCGGAAAATGCAGAAGACGCCAACGAGCGTGAGCTGCTTTGTGAATGGGAGCGCTCACGCCTATGGATCGCGCTCACCGTTCACCGGGAGAACGTTGACGACATAGACGATACTCTATCTCAGCTTTCTTTGGAGATCGCCAGAGCCAACGACACCGGTTATCTTCAAAGAAAAACTCAGCTTTACTCAATAGTAGAGCGGCTGAAGAAAACTGAATCGTTTTCCCTCAGCCGCATCTTCTGATCAGACAAATATTTCGCCGTTCTTTTTATAGAACTGCTTACGGGTGACGGTATGATATCCGCCATCGGTCTCATCAAGGATCTTAAGAGCCACCTTTGCAATATACTCGGGATTGAGATAATTGGTATTATCTGCGCAGGTGAACACTCTGATCTTCATTCCACCATCGGTCCTCTCAAAGGAGATATCCTTAAAATACGGAGAGATATCTACCTCTTTTTCGCTTGATTTTGTCTTTTTCAGGACTACCACAGGGGCGGTAAACGCTTTGGCAAGAGCCTCCTCTGCACCATCGGGCACGGTGCATCTGAAATTGATCTCATTTTCTGCCCAAGCGATCTCCTTGAAGTTGGAATCGGAGCTATAGACCTCGAGCACCTCGATTCCGTCAGGCATTGAAGCTCTCAGCCTTTCAAGAATATACTCATCGGGAACCTCCTCCACTATCTTGAACCGGGCAAGCTCATTCTCTCCGCCGCATCCCACAGACAGGGGAGACGCAAAGGTGAGCTTGGGGATGGGATTGAAGCCCTCTGTGTAGTAAAGAGGAAGCTTTGACTTTACAAGTCCTCTCATTACCGCACGGTTTATATCAAGATGAGAAACATATGTGAGTGCTCCCGTTTCACGGAATCTGAATTTGACGGCACGGACAGGCTTTTTGGAGGGGTTCTTTGCAGCTCCGGCACCACGTCCGTCACGCTTGCCGTCATCCGTCGGCATCTTTATATCCTCAAGCCTTACGTTCTGGCCCAGATATTCCGCCTCCTCTTCGGTATGGCCGGGGCACCAGCGGCACTGCTCCGGATCTGCAAGGCAGTTTGCTCCGCAGCCTGAGCATTTTTCTTTACACGAGGGAGTAGTTGCAGCCTCTTTTGCCTTATGTCTTTCTCTGATAAGGAATGATTTTGAGACTCCGCAATCGATCATATCCCACGGGAGTACCTCATCGTCTGCCATTTCACGGTTTGCAAAGAATGCAGGGTCGATACCTGTTGCGCTGAAAACTTCCATCCACTTATCGTAATCGAAGATCTCCTCCCACGCATCAAAGCTCATTCCACGCTTTACTGCCTCCTCAAGAGCGGCTCCCAGTCTTCTGTTTCCTCTTGCAAACACCGCCTCAAGCCTCGAGACCTTTGCATCGTGATAATTACATCTTATCTTTCTGTCTGTGAGCGAGGAAAGAAGAAGCTTCTGCTTTGCCTCAAGCTCCTCTGCAGTATTCTGCCTCTCCCACTGGAAGGGAGTGAAGGGCTTTGGGATAAAGCAGGCAACGCTGAGGGTAGCCTGAGGCTGCCTCTTTTTATTGGCTCCGGGAGTTTTATAATACTCCTCGATAACTGACTTTGCAAGCTTTGCTATTCCTACGATATCCTCCTCTGTTTCATAGGGAAGGCCATTCATAAAATACAGCTTCACCTGATTCTTTCCTGCGGCAAACGCCACGCCTGCCGCACGGAGAATATCTGCCTCTGTTACGTTTTTATTAATAACATCACGAAGGCGCTGGCTTCCTGCCTCGGGCGCAAAGGTGAGAGTGCTGGAGCGCACCGTTGATATCTTCGCCATCAGCTCCTTTGTGAAGCTATCTGCTCTGAGCGAGGGGAGAGAAAGATTTATCCTCTCATCATCAGTCCATTCAAGGAGCTTATCTGTAAATGTATTTACCTTGGAATAATCGGAAATAGACAGGCAGCACATTGATATCTCATCATATCCTGAATTATCTGCAATTATTCTTGCCTGCTCTGCAAGCACATCCGGAGACTTCTCTCTGACAGGTCTGGTTACGAAGCCTGCCTGACAGAAGCGGCATCCTCTGATGCATCCCCTGAACACCTCAAGAGTTATTCTGTCATGAACGGTTTCAATTACCGGAAGCACAGGATTTGTGGGTACGTAGGCTCCGTTCACATCCTTGACTATTCTCTTTCTTACCGTTTTCGGCACATCAGAATATTTGGGCTCAATGGTCCTTACAGTTCCATCATCATTATAATCAACGTCATAGAGACCGGGAACATAAAAGCCCTCTATATGCGATGCCTCTCTGAGAAAGGCCTCCTTCGTATAAGTGCCGTTTTCCTTCATATTTATGTAAAGGGCACAGAGCTCGGGAAGAGCCTCCTCTCCCTCTCCTATGGAGAATATGTCCACAAAATCTGCCATAGGCTCAGGGTTATAGGAGCAGGGGCCTCCCGCAAGTATAACGGGATATTCCTCTCCTCTTTCCTCTCTTCTGAGGGGGATGCCGGCAAGGTCCAGCATATTCAGCGCCGTTGTATAGCAAAGCTCATACTGTAGAGTTATTGCCGCAATATCAAAATCTCTGACGTTATCTCCTGATTCATGGGCAAAGAGAGGCACGTTATGCGCTCTCATCTCTGCCTCCATATCTATCCACGGAGCAAAAACTCTTTCGCACCAAACGCCGTCCATCTCATTGAGAACACCTGTGAGTATCCTCATTCCCAGATTGGACATTCCTATTTCATACGTATCGGGGAAGCAAAACGCTACTCTCAGCTTAACGTCTTCCTTATTCTTATATATGCTTCCCGGCTCGCCTCCCGTATATCTTCCGGGCTTTTGAACCTTTGTTATAAAACTTTTAATATCTTCTCTCATTGCAAATGCAAGGGCGGAGAAATCTCCGCCCTTCCTTTCAGTTTATCTGACTATCATTTTTGTCGTTATTACGACGGGTACCAGCCAGAACAGCTGGCAAAGAACTGTATACAGGCTGAACATTCCCACACTGAACTGGCCTGACATGAGCACTACCGCTACGATGACTGCATTGAGTATTGCGGAGATCACTCCAATGGCGAAGCCTGTTTTCTGAGCGGAAAGTATCTTATCACAGCTTGCTACGGTATGAAGCAGAGACTTTGTATTACCTCTTGATACGATACCGCCCTCAGCGCTCTTGGAATACTTTGTTATTTCTTCTGTGTTTCTATATTTGATGACCCTCATTGCATAGTTGTTCTGAGGCAACTGACGAAGGATCATCTCCTCATCGATATTGGGGTCAAAGGTCTTGACGCAAACGCACATTCCGCTTCCCGTAAGCTGCTTGAGGATATACTCAAAATCAGGATCGAGAACGTAGTTTACTATCATTTTTGCTACCAGCTTACGCTGATAGATCATATACATTACAGAGCAATCTGCAGGTATATCGGTATTCTCGGAAATTACGTTATCGGGGATGATGATGCCGTGCTTTGCAAGGGCAGGTGCTCTTCCGAACATTATGCTTCTGCCGTTTACCTCGGCCTCAATATATCCCGTTCCCGTTTCCAGGATCTTCACGTTTTCTGAATGGCCGGTCTCCATTGTAGCAACCTCAAACACGTCTGCAAGGGGGCCGCCTGTTGCAGAGAACACGCTCGCCGCATAATAAAGCACCTTGTCTATACGGCTGTTATTGAATAGTCTTACATTCCTTACCTTTACGGAATATGAGGGGAAAACGTTTACGTCATCAAAGGAAATAACGCCTACGCCGGAATACTCCTCAATGCTTCCCTCACCGATAATGGTGCTGTCGTTATCATACGCACGGCGGTTTGCTCTATAGAAGGGGTAGCATCCCACGATTATCATAGAGGAGGGGGCTGCTGCGCTGAGCACTGCAAAGCCTACGTTAATGGGGTTAGGCTCCTTGATAATAAATGCATAAACAGCAACGACCACGGCAAGTGCTATGGATATTACTGCCGCAAGGCCTATAACGGAGCGGCTTACCGTTCCCTTAGTCTTTGTTCTCCAGAAATATCCGTCTACAAAATCGGTCTTCTGGATCTTTATAATATCTCCCTCGTCTGCTGCCTGAGAATCCATATCTGCAACTGCTTCGCTCTCAAGAACGGAGTCTCTCTGGGAGAGGCGGCGCATTACAAACTTAGGCTTCTTGGAGGAAACGATATTGAAGCTGAATATCTCACGGCGAACGGTCATATATTCATTGATTGTTACAAAAAGGAGACAAAGCGCTGCCGCAAAGTTGAAAAGCCTTACGGGGCTGCTGGGGGTTACTGTAAAGGAAAGAACTACTGAGTTTACTATTGCCGCTACTGCACCGAGAGCGGGAAGGCAATCTACCGAAGGCTTCATGCTGACGGCATCCTTTATTCCCTTGAGAACGTTCTTACCCACAAGAGCTACGAGAAGAACAAAGATCTGTAGGTCTGCCATTATGTGGATAATGGGATAAACCGCAGGGTCAAATGCACCCTTATAAGAGCCTCCCATTACGGGTATGTTCTCAAACACGAAAAGGCCAAGAGTGAGAACGAGTGCTATTATCATCTTCCAGAAGCTTATCTTATTGCGCTTTCTGTACTCATCTGCTATCTCGTTATTCTGAGACACATCCGTATACTCATCAGCACCGAAACGGTTTGTTCTGTCTACCCACTCCTCCTGATCTGCAACGTAGTCGTCAGTCATCTGAGTGGCAGTTTCCTCGCCTACTGTTTTTGCAAGCTCATCCTCCATACCGAGAGCCACCATGAGACTGATATCAGTTTCATCAAGCTCGTCTACAGGAGCTCCGCCCGTTACCTCAGCAACAAGGTTCTCAAAATCACGCTCCTCGTCGTACTCCTCTTCTTCGTACTCCTCTGCGTACTCCTCTTCCTCATATTCTTCTATGGGGTCGTTATCAAAGAAGTCGTCATCGGGGATAACGTCCTCATAATAGACGCCCTCCTCGGGAACAACGGGAGCTTCGTTATAAGTAGCGACCGTGCCGGCATATGCTGCGTATTCATCGGTCTCCCCGGGAGCATACTCGTCATACTCTCCGTCATCTGCGGGAAGATATGCGCCGTAGTCATCTCCTTCAGCAGAAGCATACTCATCATATTCCTCGCCTGCAGGTGCATATTCATCATACACATCTGCGGCAGGGGCATACTCATCGTATTCCTCGTCGTCTACAGGGAGATACTCACCGTACTCCTCTGCTTCCTCATCCACGCCCTCTTCTGCAGCGGCAAAAAATTCTGCTGCTGCCGCGTCAAGAGTGCTTTGGGGGTCTGCGGGAGCCTCATCCTCAGCGTATATCTCATCATATATAGATTCAAAGCTAAGCTCGTCCTCTGCAGGCATCTCACTAGACACGGGAGCAGGCTTTGGGCCGTTTGCTTTTTCACGGCTTGCAACGAAGTCCTGATATGTAGTAGTATTCTTCTTTTCACCTGCCGCGCCCTCTGCTGACTTAGGCTTTTTAAGTCTCGTCAGAAGATCCTGCGCCGTGGGTGAATTCTTATCTCTGTTATTTTCGCTCATGCTAAAAACCTTTCCTTTCGCGGCCTTGCCGGAAATTCAATTATGCCCGAGGGGCTCTTTATTTCGTGCTCTCCCGCTGAACCCTTGCAGCATGGCAAAGCACTACAGACGCCGCCGTTGAGACGTTCAGCGAATTTACCTTACCGTACATGGGAATAGACACTATGAAATCGCTTTTTTCTTTGATAACTTTACCGACCCCAAAGCCCTCACTGCCGAATATTATGGCTGCGGGGGTGTTGAAATCCGTTTCATAATAGGCAGTTCCTCCTGCCTCTGCTGCAAATATCCAAAGTCCCTTTTTCTTCAGCTCATCTATAGTGGCCGATATGTTTGATACCTTGGCTATCGCCATATGCTCAAGGGCTCCCGCCGATGCCTTTGACACGGTAGGTGTTATGCCCACGTTGCGCCGCTTAGGAATTATGATACCGTGTGCTCCGGCACACTCGGCACATCTTATGAGTGCTCCCATATTATGAGGGTCCTCAATGCCGTCTGCTATTACGATGAGCGGAGTTTCGTTTCGCTCTCTTGCTATAGCAAGGATACCGTCTACATCTGTATATTCCTTTTCCGAGGCCATTGCAACGATACCCTGGTGATTTGTTCCCTGAGAGAGGCTATCAAGCTTTTCCTGAGTTACCTCCACTACGGGTATCTTTCTTGAAATTGCCTCTGCAACAAGCACGGTTATTGAGCCTTCTCTCGTTCCGTTCTTTACAAATATCTTATCTATACTGCGCTCTGACTTGAGAAGCTCTCTGACCGCATTTCGGCCAACAGCCATACCCTCGGTAACAGTTTCTGCCTCCGGGCGACGGTCGTTTCTTCTTTGCACCCCGGCTTTTCCGTTTTCACGGGGACGGTGCTTCTTATTCTTATTATCTCTTCCGTCCATACGGCTGCTCCCTTCTTTTCGGCAACGATGCTAATACTACCGCAATTATACCTTAGTATTATATCACACTTTTCTTCTTTTGTATATATTTTTTTCAATTTTTTTCGCTGAAACCTTTTCCATTTACAAAAAAGAAAAAACGCACATAGTGCGTTTTTTCTCTCGAGTAATATATATGCAGATGCAAATAGATTACTGCTCCTTCATTGCAGCAAAGCACTCGCTGCAATATACAGGTCTGTCACTTGTAGGCTGGAAAGGAACCTTTGCTTCCTTACCGCACTGAGCGCAAGTTGTTGTGAACATCTCTCTCTGTGCTCTGGAGGCGTTCTTTCTTGCGTCACGGCAAGCCTTGCATCTCTGGGGCTCATTCTGGAAGCCTTTCTCTGCGTAGAATTCCTGTTCACCTGCTGTGAAAACAAACTCCTGTCCGCAA
>JAFQNM010000130.1 GCA_017395885.1 Clostridia bacterium
AGAGGGCGAAACACTTTTGCCGCACAACAGGGGTGCAGGGGGTGTAACCCCCGCTCGCCCTCCACAGAGGGCGAAATCTCTTTTTGCCACTTAATTCTGTGCGGATTCCTTTGACGTTTGCACAGCTTCAAACTCCCCGATTTTAAAATGGATTGTCAAAAATCAAATTGGATATTGAAGAATTTCAGATAATGGTGTATAATGGGATTATAAAATGAGGGAGTGTGCGGTTATGCTTTGTGAAAAGATAAAACAAGATTTTATTGAAATACTGAAGGAAGAGCTTATTCCTGCCATGGGCTGTACTGAGCCTATTGCCCTTGCCTATGCTGCTGCAAAAGGCCGGGACTTTCTCGATTCTGACCCTGACCGTATTATTGCAAAATGCAGCGGCAATATTATCAAAAACGTTCGCTGTGTTCGCATACCCAACTCCAACGGCATGACCGGCATTGAGGCTGCCTGTATGCTCGGTGCCGTTGCAGGCGACAGCTCCCGACATATGGAGGTGCTTGAGGCTGTTACCCCTGAGGGTCTCTCCAAGGCTATCTCCTATCTCAACGAGGGCAGATGCACCGTTGAATACCTTGAATCCGTTATTCCCCTACACTTCATTATTGAGCTTTTCTGCGGCGACGATGCCGTTATCGTTGAGGTGAGATACAGCCACACCAACATCGTTAAAATAACGAAAAACGGCGAGATCCTGTTTATGACCAACGATCTTCGTGAGGAGACTGTTGTTGCCGACAGAAGCGGTCTCTCTATTGAAAACATCCGCAACTTTGCCGAGGGCGTTGAGCTTGAGCTTATCCTTCCCTTCACCACAAAGCAGATCGAATGCAATATGGCCATTGCCGAAAGAGGTATGAAGGGCGATTTCGGTGTTGGCATAGGAAAGGCTATTCAGGAGGTCTATGCCAAGAGCACCTTCACCAACATCAGAGCCTACTCTGCTGCCGCATCTGAGGCTCGTATGGACGGATGCGATATGCCCGTTATCATCACGTCGGGAAGCGGAAATCAGGGCATTACCTCTACCGTTCCCATTATCGTTTACGCACGAGAAAATGGCATAAGCGAGGACCGTATGCACAGGGCCCTTGCATTCTCCAGCCTCCTCACCGTATACCAGAAGGAGTACATTGGCAAGCTCTCAGCCTTTTGCGGTGCCGTTTCTGCTGCCTGTGCCGCAGGCGCTGCCATTACATTTATGGTTGGCGGCTGTCTCGACCAGATAAAGGACACTATCGACAACACTCTTGCAGATATCCCCGGAATTATTTGCGACGGAGCCAAGGCCTCCTGCGCAGTTAAGATCTCATCCGCTCTGGATGCCGCACTTTTTGCCCACTCTCTTGCAATGCAGGGAAAGGCATACGAGGCTAACACGGGTATACTCCGTGAGGAAACCGCAAAAACCATCAGCAGCGTGGGTCACATTGGCCGTGTCGGTATGCAGCCCACAGACCAGGAGATCGTTAAGCTGATGATAGAAGGTTAACACCTTTAAGGATATAAAAAAGGATC
>JAFQNM010000131.1 GCA_017395885.1 Clostridia bacterium
ACAACAGGGGTGCAGGGGGTGTAACCCCCGCTCGCCCTCCGCAGAGGGCGAAATCTCTTTTTGCCACTTAATTCTGTGCGGTTTCCTTTGACGTTTGCACAGCTTCAAACTCCACGTTAGACCGGAATTTGAAAAGCCCGCCGTGGCGGGCTTTTATTATATTTCGATAAGCTCTTTAGTGCAATCTGTCAGGTTTCTGGCTCCGCCGGGGGTTATATACACCATATCCTCGATACGGCAGCCGTATTTGCCCTCAAGATATATTCCCGGCTCTACGGTTACAATATCACCCGCCTTCAGATTTCTGTCTCCCGAGCGGGGGCTGAGTGCAGGTGCCTCATGCACCTCAAGGCCAACTCCGTGGCCGAGGGCATGGCCAAAGGCTCCCTCATATCCTCTGCCGTATATTATGTCTCTCGCTATCTTATCCATTTTGAAGCAGCTTTCGCCCTCCTTTATAGCTTCAAGGGCTGCAAGCTGTGCATCAAGCACGGTATTATAAAGGTGCTTCATCTTTTCATCGGCACGGCCGATAACAACGGTTCTCGTCATATCTGAGTGATATCCGCCAACCGTTGCGCCGAAATCAAGTGTGAGAAATCCTCTCTCAAGCTTTACGTTACGGGGAACGCCGTGAGGAGAGGAGGAGTTCTTTCCGCTGACGGCGATAGTCTCAAAGCTGGCTCCCTCACTTCCGTTCTTTCTCATCAGAAACTCAAGCTGAGCCGCCACAAACGTTTCAGTGCAATCATAATTGATAAGGGGAAGAAGCTCCATAAAGGACTTTTCTGCGATCCTCTGAGCCTTTACTATACACTCTACCTCGCTCTCATCCTTTGACACTCTGAGACTGTAGAGAATATCTCCCGCAGGAACGAGCTCTGCCTCAGGCAGCTCCTTTTTCAAGCTCTCAAGGCTACGGCAGGTAAGAGTAGCATCCTCATACGCCACCACCCTTGAACAGGACACGGAGAGAGCGGTGCCAAGCCACTCCTTTCTTGGTCCCTCAGGCATAATAACCTCAAAATCGTTTCTGTTTATCTCTCTTTTTGCCGCCTCTATATATCTGAAGTCCTCAAATGCATATGCTCCGCCGTTTACGGTGACAAGCAGGCATCCGTCCGGATTGGCAAAGCCTGACAGGTACAGATGTGCCTCGGGGCTGGTTGCGAACAGGGCATCAAAGCCCTTTTCCTTCATTATTTCTCTAAGCTTTTCAAGTCTTTTGGACATTTCAGATCTCCTTTTTTCCGTTAACTCTGTAGTACTTCTTCATATAAGGCTTCTCCAGCCATCTCTTGAACCTGAAAAATGCCGAGGTCCTGTCTTTTATGGGAGGCACGATTATGCAGGGAATGCCGAACCTCTTGCCTGCTGCGCAATCTGTGAGGAGCTGATCTCCCAAAAGGACTGCATCCTCTCTGCCGATTCCAAGGTCACGTACCGCCGCCTTCAGGTTTTTATAGGAGGGCTTAGCCGATTTTGCATAAGCCACAAGGCCCAGCTCCTTGTTGAAGAGCCTGACTCTTTCCCAGCTGTTATTTGAAACAAAGGCAACGCTCACTCCCTCTCTCTGCATTTCTTCGATCCATTTTACAAGGGTATCGGGAGGCGTGGGATCATCATATGTTGCAAGGGTATTATCTATATCACAAAGGAGGGCTTTTCCTCCCATTTTTTTTACAAGCTCCGGGGTTACGCAAAGGTATGTCTCTGCCACAAGGTCGGGCATAAGCCATTTTTCAAATATCATTTCCCTCTTTTTCCTTTCTGCTTTTTCGCACCGGGAGCCGATGCATTGTCAAAGCAACAGATGCTCATTATGATAATAACATATAATTCTCTCTTTTTCAACGGAGAACGTGCAATGATTTTCAAATTGTTAATACTTTTATCTATAAAAAGTTATACAATAATGTTAAAATTCATTTGCTTCAAATGTAATCGTGTGATATAATGTGGAAAGGATTTGTTTATAATGCGTTTCAGAGACCGTTTAGCGCGTTTTTTTTACGGAAGATACGGCGCAGACCAGCTTTACTATGCACTTTTTATTCTCTATCTCGTGCTTTGGGCAATTCTTCTCTTTGTGCCCTATTCTCCAATCCGTATAGTTCTTTCGCTTCTGCAGACTTTAGTTCTCGTTTATATGATATTTCGCGTGTTCTCACGAAATATTTATGCAAGGCAAAAGGAAAACCAAGCTTTTCTCAAGCTTTACGAGCCTATCAGAGGTTTCTTTAAGCTGACGAAGAATAAGTTTCGCGACCGAAAGACTCACAGATACAAAAAATGCACTCACTGCAAGGCTGTGCTCCGTCTCCCCATAAGAAAGGGAGAGCACCCCGTTATCTGTCCTCGCTGCAAGCAACGGTTCATTGTAAAGATCAGATTTTAGTTTGAAAGCTATTCCAGCCTGTAGCTTTTGTTTGAAAAAAGAAAGGAATGATATTATTGTATCCAGACTATATCAGAAATGCACGCGAGCTTATTATGGAGACAAACGAGCAGTTTATCAAAATAAAGGCTCACATCGAACGGCTTATTCAACCTGCCGCTGCCTACTACGGACTCACACCCACACAGGTTTGCGTTCTCAACATTATCAGAAAATCGGGCAGCACTACGGTTTCAGATCTTTTCAAGGCCCTTGAGTTTAATCAGGGCAATATGTCCTCTCTTTGCAAAAAGCTGGAGGCTGACGGCTTTATTAAAAAGACCAAGGCTGTTGAGGACGAAAGAAAATGCTACCTCTCTCTGACAGAGAAGGCTCACGAGGCTCTCTCGGGAGTTGATACTATCTTCTCCTGCTCAGAGGATGACTGCTGGCTCTCCAAAGAGGAATTCGAGCGGGCAGGCGAGGCATTTGAGGTGCTTAACGCCACTGCTAAAAAAATCAACGAAAGGCTGACTGCCTTCCTCGCCGAAAAGGACGAAGGCTCTGACACAAATGCTTGAACTTAAAAATATAACAAAAAATTATTCCGCAGGCTCGACCGAGGTCAATGCCCTCAAGGGTATTTCTCTCAGCTTCCGCAAAAGCGATTTCGTTTCTGTGCTGGGCCCCTCAGGCTGCGGAAAAACAACTATGCTCAACATTATCGGAGGACTTGACCAGTACACTAACGGAGATCTGGTCATCGACGGTAAAAGCACAAAGGATTACAAGGATCGGGACTGGGACTCCTACAGAAACCATTCCATAGGCTTTGTTTTCCAAAGCTACAACCTTATCCCACACCAGTCTGTGCTCCAGAACGTGGAGCTGGCGCTCACCCTTTCCGGCGTTTCCAAAAAGGAGAGGCGAGAAAGAGCTATAGAGGCTCTCCGGATGGTGGGCCTTGCAGACCAGCTTAAAAAGAGGCCTGCGGAAATGTCCGGCGGACAGATGCAGAGAGTTGCCATTGCACGTGCACTGGTAAACAACCCCGAGATCATTCTGGCTGACGAGCCTACGGGCGCTCTTGACACCGAAACCAGCGTTCAGGTTATGGAAATCTTGAAGGAGGTCTCCCGTGACCGCCTTGTTATTATGGTAACCCACAACCCTGAGCTTGCAGAAAAGTATTCCACCAGAATAATCCGCATGCTGGACGGCGTTATCACCTCAGACTCCGCTCCCCTTTCTCCCGAGGAGGTCGCTGAGTACCGCAAGGAGGATGCAAAAAAGCTCGACGAGGCAAAAAAGAGCAAAAGAAAAGAGAAAAAGCCATCTATGTCCTTTGCCACAGCCTTCAGCCTCTCTCTCAAAAACCTTTTCACAAAAAAGGGCAGAACTATCCTTACCTCCTTTGCCGGCAGCATCGGAATTATCGGCATCGCCCTTATATTTGCCCTTTCCAACGGCGCAACGGTATACATAAATACCGTTCAGGAGGAGGCGCTTTCCTCCTACCCCATCACTCTTGAGGCAACCACCATCGATATGGGCACGCTGATGCAGACCTTTATGGGCGTTTCCTCAGACTCTGCCAACGAGCACGACAGAGATGCGGTCTACTCTCAGCCCGTTATGATAGAAATGCTCAACGCCCTTAACAATATGGAGACCACGGAAAACGACCTTCGCTCCTTCAAGGAGTATCTGGAGGAAAAGCTCCGTGCTGAGGGCTCAGATATTGACGACGCCATCAACGGTGTTCAGTACTCCTACGACCTCGATCTCCTCGTTTACACCAAGGACGTGGACGGAAAGATCATCCGCTCAGACTCCCAGCAGCTTATGATCGAGGCTATCAGCAAATACATGGGTATGGATATGGCAGGCATGATGAGCTCCACCAACGGCACCGCCTTCGGCTCTATGATGCAGGCCGAAAGCGCTATGATGGCGGGAAACGTTTGGACGGAGATACTTGCCGCAAAGGATGGCAGCCTTATCAGCCCCGTTGTTATAGATCAGTATGACGTTATTTACGGCTCATGGCCCAATGAATACAACGAGGTCGTTCTTGTTGTTGACGAAAACAACGAGATCGACGATATGACACTTTATGCACTTGGTCTAAAGTCTGAAAAGGAGGTCAGCGATGCCTTTGATGCAGTTCTCAAGGGAACCAGCCTTGAGGGTGAGCAGACAAGCATGAGCTACGAGGAGGTCTGCGCTATGGACTTCCGTGTTATCCTCAACTCCTCCTGCTATACTCAGGACAGCGAAACAGGTATATATAAGGATATGAGAGAGGATGAGGACGGTCTTCGCCTCCTCTGGACAGAGGCCGTTAACCTTAAGGTCACAGGCATCATCCGACCCAAGGAGGATGCCACCAGCACCATGATAACAGGCAGCATCGGCTATACCAAGGCTCTTACTGAGTTCGTTATCGAGGAGGCCTCAAAGGCATCCGGCGTTAATGCACAGATGTCCAGCCCCGATACGGATATTTTCTCAGGCCTTCCCTTCCCCGAAAACACGGGAAGCCTTACCGATGCTGAGAAAAAGACCGAGTTTATAGACCACATCAATTCTCTCGATGAGCTTGAAAAGGCAGAGCTCTACAAAAGGATGGCAAGCCTCCCCACTGAGGAGGAGATAGCTGCTCTCCTTGAGCAGGCTATGAGCGCAGTTTCCATTGATGAGATCAAAGAGACCTTTGTTGCAGCAGCGATTCAGAGCACAGGCAAGCCTGAGGAGGAGATCCGCAGCATCATCGACAAAATGAGCGATGATGAGCTTCTCGAAACCTACAAGGCAAACGTTGCCCAGCAGATTGCTCAGCAGATTGCTCAGCAGAAAATGGAGGCAATGAACGCTCTCGACAGCACATCTCTTCTTGCTATGCTCGATGCGGCTGTTAATGCAATGACCGATGAGCAGGGTGCAACCTTCTACGATGAGCTTCTGGAGTTCTCCGAAAGCTCCTACGAGGAGAATTTGATCCGCCTCGGCGCTATTGATCTTGAGGACCCCTCAAAGATCAATCTCTATGCCTCATCCTTTGAAAACAAGGACGTTATCGAAGAGGCAATAGCAGAATATAACAAGAGCGTGGATGAGATCAAAAAAATAAGATACATCGATGTGGTAGGTATTATGATGTCATCCGTCACTACCATCATCAATGCCATCACCTACGTTCTCGTTGCATTCGTTTCCATCTCCCTCGTTGTTTCCTCCATTATGATCGGTGTTATCACCCTTATCTCCGTTCAGGAAAGAACAAAGGAGATCGGTATCCTCCGAGCTATCGGTGCATCCAAGAAAAACATTTCCAGTATGTTTAATGCCGAGACGGTCATTATTGGTCTTGCCTCAGGTCTTCTCGGAGTTATCATCACCGTTATACTCTGCATCCCCATTAATGCTATAATCCAGGCGTTGACCGGCATTGGCAACATCAGAGCATTCCTGCCCCTGCCTGCCGCCGTTATTCTCGTTGTCATCAGCGTGCTCCTCACTCTTATCTCCGGCATTATCCCCTCAAGAAGTGCCGCTAAGAAGGACCCCGTTGAGGCTTTGAGAAGCGAATAAGCAAAAGAAAGCATCCCGTATAGGGATGCTTTCTTTTGAAATTAAATCACAAAGGCTTTTCGGCCCTGAGCTCCTTGAAGGGGAATTTCTTTCCGTCGTAGAGACTGAGCTCACCTGAAAGCAGGAAGCTTAGTATTACAGATATTACAAAATATCCTATGCCGCCGAGGCCGAACATTTCCGTGCCGAGAATTAGTGTTGCTATGGGGCAATTTGTTGCTCCGCAGAACAGCGCCACCATTCCCAACGCCGCTCCAAAGGGCACCGGCAGGCCAAGTACCACTGCCGCAGCTCCTCCAAATGTGGCTCCCACAAAAAAAGCAGGAACGATCTCTCCCCCCTTGAAGCCTGCCGCAACTGTCAGCGCCGTGAAAAGGATCTTCAGAGCAAAGGCCTCGTATTTCACCTGCTCGCCCTCGAAAAGTCCTTCAATTACGTTAATACCTCCACCGTTGTAATCGCTGCATCCTACCACAACGGTCAAAGCAACTATCGCAAGGGAAAGAACAAGTATCCTTATATAATCGTTACCGATCGCCTTTTTTGCAAGTCTGGGAGAATGGTGCATAGCATAGCAGAACACGTAGCTGACTATACCGGAAAGAGCGCAAAGTGCACATACTCTCCACAAAAGATCAAGGCTGAGGCCGGGTATCTCACCAACGTGGTATCGCTCAGGCGAAGCACCGAGAAGCAATGCAACATAAAAGGCTGTTATGCTTGAAACAAGCGAAACGAGAACAGCCCACAGCTTTATGCTTTTTGACCTTACCACCTCAACGGTAAACACCGCAGCACCAACGGGTGTTCCGAAAACTGCGGCAAACAGGCCGCTCATGCCTGCAAGGGCCATTGTTCTTCTGCCCTTTTCATCAGGCTTTACTATCTTTGAAAACAGAGCCGCAATTCCACCGCCCATTTTAAGCGCCGCACCCTCTCTTCCTGCGCTTCCGCCGAAAAGATGGGTGATAACGGAGCATATAAACACCGCCGGAGTCAGCCTTGGGGATACTCTCTTTTCAGAGTGAGCACTCTCCACAGCATCATCGGTGCCGGTGCCGGTTACCCTGAAAAGCTTGTATATAAAAACTGACAAAAGTCCACCGAGGGGAAGCAGAAATACTATCCACCTGTTTTCTCCTCTCACACCTGTAACAAAGGAAACGGCAAGGGAAAACAGTCCTCCGACTACTCCGCTTGCGATTCCTATCAAAAATCCAATCAGTGCCCACTTTAGCGGGGGCAGCACAAGCTTCTTTATATTCATTTTGTCTTTACTACTCATATTATCTTCCCCAAAAAACAAGAAAGCTGAATTCAACAAGAAAGGATTATAGCACAAAAGCTTCTGCTTTTCAACATTATTCCCATTATTTAATAATATAACTTCTTTATAATGCACAGATCCCGTTGCTTCTGTCTCTTTTATCTTTTCTTCCGAAAAGACGGTTCTGAGAACAGATTAAAACAAAAAGCAAAAAGAAATCCGAAGCTCGCCGACGAGGCGAATTTCTCCCACCTGCATTGGTGGATTCAGCAAAAAAGGCCTTGTCTTTCGACAAGGTCTTTTTTGAAAGCAATGATCTGCTTTGATACGGGATGCACACCCTTCGACTTTTCGTTAAAAGGCATACGAATAATTAAAAAGTGTGCCGTTTCAAATTGTGAGATTTGTTTTTGCAATCTGAGAAACAGAGCAGATCATTTATTGTGAAAACGATTAGTTTTACTTTGTAAAGTATCTCTTCTTGCTATAAAAGATAGTTGTCACAAAGCCGAAGCCGCTGACAAACAGCAGGGTAATCCATACCCACAGCATATTGTTTTCGCCGGTCTGAGGATTGCCGGGAACGTCAGGAGGTGTGGGTACGCCTACATTGTAAGTGCAAACATCACACTTGCCGTCCGTGTTTTCGTCCTTGTGAGGCGCAGAGTTGACATTGTCACCGCAAGCACATTCGTTCCAATGGGTATTCTTGTCAGACTTCCAATCTGTGCCGTAAGCATGGGTATGGCCGAGAGCAGGTGTAATTACATATCCGCATACAGAGCACTTAACCCCATAGACTTCGGTAGCTTCTGCACGGTCAGGAGTATGTTCTGCCTCGCTGGATTCGATTACAGCATCACAACCTGCAACGGTACAGATGTGTCGGTGACCGGTTGCATCCTTCTCCCATACAGCTCCTTCGGTATGACCGAGAGCCAAACCGAAAGTGAAGGCCTCGGAGCCCTTTTCACCGCAGCGGCAGGACTTGTGATACTTAGCAGGTTCAGTGCAGGTAGCACCGCTTATCTTGTACTGATCCTCAGCTACTTCCTTATCGAATACGTGAGTATGTACAAGCTGAGCTTCGATTTCAAACCGGCAGACAGTACAAGTGATTGCGTATTCCTCAGTTGCACCTCCCTGATGATCGGGAGTATGTGCTTCGAAAGCACCCTGCTCGGTACAGCCGGCTGTGTTACACTTATGCCAGTGACCGGTGGCATCATTTTCCCATGCAGAAGTGTTCCAATCGTGAGCTGCAACAGTACCGTAGGATACGCCGCAAACATCACATACTGCAGCCTTCTGACAGGTAGCCTTGTTTTCAGCTTTGTCGGAGGAGTGAGTCGCCTTTGAGCCGTCGATCACGATGCCGCAACCCTCAACGGTACATTCCTTCCAGTGACAGGTCTCATCGTTAGACCAAACGTTAGCAGGAGCATGAGCATCGGGCTGAATCGGCTGCGCAGGAGTCAATGTTGTGTCACAGCCATTACAGATGGTGTTGCCGGTGGAGCCGGCAGTCTGAGTCTTGTGGTCAGGCTCCGAATCACCCTCTATGCGGGTTCCGCCAACGTGAGTGCCGGGAACCTTATCGCCGTTGAAGGTATGGCCGTCGTTGTTTTCTACCTGACCGCAAGCGGAGCAGGAATAGTAGTAAACAGCACAGTCACGGCAGTTGCCGGCAGTGACCAGTGCTTCTGCACTCTTCGTCTGTGCAGTATAGCTGTGAGAAACGGTTACAGCGCAGGTGGCAGTCTTACCGCCATCTTCTGTAGTTGCAGTAATGGTAGCCGTACCTGCTGCAACGGCGGTAACCTTACCGTTCGCATCCACGGTGGCAACAGCGGGATCAGAGGAAGCCCATATTACCGTCTTGTTGGCGGCATTGTCGGGTGCTACGGTAGCCGTCAGCGTGAGGCTGTCGCCCTCAGTGAGGGTAAGTGTAGCGGGATCAACCGTCACAGAGTCAACGGTAACAACAGGAGCAGGGATAGGCTCAATTTTGAGGTATGTGTGGTCTGCATTATAGGTATACTGAGTTTCGGTGCTCTCGGTCATGGCACCGTTCTCAACAGTCGTCCACCGGTACCAATCAGCAGGGTCGCCGAACGTGGGCTCTTTATTCAGAGCATTTGTGCCCTTTGCGGTCACCGTGCTATCAGTAATAGCAACAAAACCGTTACTATAGCCTGAGCCGATAATACCGTAACTGTGGCGAGGGCTTACGGCGGTAGCAGTGACCGTGCTGCCGGAGATAGTGACATTGCTGCCATAGATGCCATAGACGGTTACACCTTCACGTGTGGTGGAGGCATCGGCGGTCACCGTGCTGGAAGAGATAGTGATGCTGCTGGCACAGATACCGTATGTTTCACCCTCAGCAGTCACCGTGCCGGAGGAAATGGTGATGTCGCCGCCGGAGCCGGCGTTATTAAAAGCTACGATACCACGATTATTATCGCCGGTGCCTGCGGCATTCACGGTGACATTGGAGATGGCAATATCTCCGCCGTGTGCTTGGATGCAGTAGCCGGAGCTCGTGGCGTTCAATGTGCCGGTACCTTCGAAAGTCAAAGAACCTATGGCGACAACAGCATTAGCACCGGAGGCACTTGCAGTTACGGTATTTTCGCCTTGCAGTATGATATTCAAATCATCGTTAGCGTAGATACCTTCCTTCTTTTCCGCAGCATTATCACCCGTAATGGTTGCACCGTTCAGCGTGAGGATATTGGTGGTGGGGTCATACTTCACCTTGCCGTCGCCAAGAACATCGGCGGCGTTAGCATCGGTCACCGGCACGCCGGCAACATAGAGAAAAGGCATCCACTGAGCATAAAGAGTCATTTCTCCCGGTTCTTCAAACCACACCAAATCCTTATCCATATAAGAATGTCCCGATCCGTCAGACTTCGTGTTCCAACCGGCAAAAGCGCAGTATTCATAGGTAAACGCATTAGGCGTCAGCTCTTCAAA
>JAFQNM010000132.1 GCA_017395885.1 Clostridia bacterium
ATCTCGGTGGGAGGAATGATGTTCTTAAGCTCCACACGTCCCACCTTGATGCCCCACTGATCGGTGGCATCGTCAAGAATGGCTGTCATTTTTGAGTTGATGGTGTCACGGGAGGTGAGTGTACCGTCAAGCTCAAGCTCACCGACGATGTTACGAAGGGTGGTCGCAGTAAGGTTTTCCAAAGCAGATATGGGGTTAACGGCGCCGTATGCGTAAAGCTTTGCATCGAAGATGCGGAAATACACAACGGTGTCTATCTGCATAGTTACGTTATCCTTAGTGATAACGGGCTGGGGAGGGGAGTCCATCACCTGCTCCTTCAGAGTGATCTTTTTTGAAATACGCTCAAAAAAGGGAATAAGGAAGTGAAGACCTGCACTCCAGGTGGTTTTATACTTTCCGAGAAACTCAATAACGTACTGGCTTCCCTGAGGAACGACCTTAAGTGAGGGGAGAATGATCACAACGGCGATCACTGCGAGCACGATAAAAAATACAGTCATAATGTAATCTCCTTTCAGAGCAGCTATTACTGCTCTGAATATATTATATACTAAAATAGCTTATACTTCAAGATTTGACATAGTAATATTTGTTATGTTTGTATACCAAATCTTAAAACATGATTATTGCAAATAAATATAAAATATGATATAATAATCACAATTGTGCATCTGCGCACACGAATATCCGGACATGAATATACAAAAGCTTTATGCAAAGAGGTATGGTTTATGAAAAACTGGTTATCGGTAACTAAAGACAATAATAAAAAGCATATAATCATCTATGGGGCGATCTCCGCTGTATTTTCCATCGTAGCCTTGCTTTTATCCGTATTCTGGGTAACGGCGCTGGCAAGCGGAGCTGTGCTGTTTGCAGTTCTGTATTTCAGAATTGAGATAAAGGAATATATCTCCCCCTGGGTGAGAAACGTGCTCATGGTCATCTTTTCGCTGATGATATTTATTCTGATGCAAACGACCATAAGCTGCGGAATATTCCTTGTCGGAATACTGAAGTTTATAATGAACGTTCTTATCATTCTCGGCGCAACGTCCCTTATCTGGGGTATCACGGGAAAGATGAGACTGTCTGTTATTATAGTAACACTTCTCACTCAGATCCTTGCGGTGGCTGACCACCTTGTGGTACAGGCAAGAAGCTTTGAGATACAGTTCTCCGACTTTTTCTCACTGGGTACTGCGGCGGCGGTTGCAGACCAGTATGAGTTTGAGCTTTCTGTTGCAACTGAGATAGGAATCATCCTTTCAATCTTCTTTGTGGTATTCCTTCTCCGCTTGAAGCTTCCGAAGAGCGGACATAACGTAAAGCAGCTTATCTTCTGCCTTTCATCCGTTGTTGTTGCCGTTCTTTGCGTTGTGATCGTATATACACAGTTTGCCGCCTCCGTTATCGGATATCAGGATAAATACTGGAAATACCGCGGAAGCGAGAGAAACGGCTATTTTGTAAATATGATCTATTCTGCCTCTGCAACAAGAGTTCTTATTCCCGAGGGCTACGATGCAGACGTTCTTGTTGACGATACAAGGGAATATATAGGAGACGCAGAGGTCACTACAGACAGTGAGGGCAAGAAGCAGCCCAACGTTATCGTAATAATGAACGAGACCTTTGCAGACGTTCAGAATATAGCGGAGTCTATGGGCGGCGAGATGAAAACAGATATAGAGGTAACTCCATTCCTTGATTCTCTCGACGATGCGGCTCCCAATATCATAAAGGGCTACGCTCTTTCCTCTGTTTACGGCGGAAACACAGCAAACTCCGAGCTTGAGTTCTTGACAGGTCTTTCGGTTCAGTTTATCCCCAGAAATACTGTAGCATATAACCTTTATATTAAAGAATCAAACAGCTTTACCATAGTGGATGCGTTCAATGAGGTGGGATATAAGACAGTTTCTATCCATCCCGAAAACCCCACTAACTGGCAGAGAGATATGATCTACGATTATTTCAATTTCGATGAGCAGTACTTTAAGGGCGATTTTTCCCATGTTCCCGAGGAGGACTACTTCCGTGGTCATATTCGTGACAAGTCTGTTTATGAGAAGATCATAGACATTTATGAAAATAAGGAGGAGGGAACACCTCTCTTTAACTTTACCATAACCATGCATAACCATTCCGGATTTGCAACACCCGGCTTTGAGTATACCGTGGATATCGAGGGAATGAGCAAGTATACCGGTATCAGAGAGTATCTTACGGCTATCAATGCGTCGGACTCTGATTTTAAGGAGCTTATCGAGTACTTTGAGAAGGAGGAGGAGGAGACGATCATCGTATTCTTCGGAGATCATCAGCCCTCACTTTCCAATATTGCTTCAAAGTTCTACGGCGTGTCTGATGACGATACTACTCTCCGTCAGCTTTCCAAATACGTAGTACCTTACGTGTTCTGGGCAAACTATGATATTGATTGCGAAAGAGCCACAGAGCTTTCAAGCATAAACTTCCTTTCATCTTACCTCAGAGAGCTTGTTGAGGTTCCCGAGACAGATCTTAACCGCTTTGTAGATAAGCTTAATGAAGAGGTAATGGCTATGAATGCAATGGGATGGTTTGACCACGAGGGCAATTTCCACGAGTCAAGCTACTCTGCCCCCTCCCTCAGCCCCTCCCTTGAGCTTTACAGCTATCTTCAGTACAATATGCTTTATGACGATATAAACAAAAAGACAGAGCTTTTCGCTCTGCCGAAGGTAAAGGACTGATATGGAAAAGTATTATATTGTGGCAAGGATAGAGGGCGAATATGCCTATCTTCGTGAGCTTGACAGCGAGGACGAGGTGTTTATCGCAATGGCGCTCCTGCCTCCCGGCACGGACGTTGGAACAAAGCTTAAAAACGAATTCTTCTCATATGAGATAGTTGAATAAAGACAAGAGGCTGTCGTTGACGACAGCCTCTTATCTTTATCAGATTGATTATTTCAGCTTTTCGGAGAGATTAACTTTAAACCTCTCCCTTTTGGAGAGGCTTTGACAAGGGAATACAGTTCACACATACAGCAGTAAATTTCAGTTTA
>JAFQNM010000133.1 GCA_017395885.1 Clostridia bacterium
AGATATTTGAAAATGAATTCTCGGTTTTCATTGAAAAGCTTTTCAAAATCAGTCACATTTTCACCGTCCTTTCATCTATTAGATTTGGAAGCTCACAAAACGTTACAAAAATTATAACATATTTTCTTCAAAAATTCAAAAAGTCTATGGATGTAACATACGCCTGCAAAATTAGCAGGAATTTACGAAAAATTGATTAGCAGGCGATTGGCAAAAAGCCGATTTTCTGCTAATCGCAATTAGCAAGAACTTTGACAGGTAACGGTAAAAGTTTGATTTTGATTTGCTCCCTAAAAACAATAAAACTTACTCAAGAAAATAAATGAATAAAGAAAATCAAAACCACCGGTTCAACCGGTGGTTTGCTCCACCCCTAAAAGGGGATAAGTACTGGCCTTACCCCTAAAGGGTTTTCGAGGGTTGGCAACGCATTACAATCACAGGCAGCCGCTCACGTGCGGCTGTCTTTTTTCCACGCCTAAAGGCACCAACGAAAAGCCGGCAGCTAAAGCTGTCGGCTTTTTCAGCACCAATAGGCGGTGTTTACTTTTGGTATGGCGGTGGGGAGCGATCCCCACTTTACAATCGCCCGCGTGTGAATGCGAGTTACGCCATCTTTGCAGCCAACAGATACAAGTTCACACACAATGACTGTTGACAGCCTGGCACGCCCGGCGCGATTCGAACGCGCGGCCTTTCGCTTAGGAGGCGAACGCTCTATCCTACTGAGCTACGGGCGCATATTTAGTTTCCTGCCCTGTTAGTATACCAAATACTTTTCACTAAATCAAGTCTTTTTATGATTTTCGGCGTTTGTCTTATTTGTATGTATTTTAGACATATGCAAAATAAGCCTCCCGATTGCTCGGGAGGCCATTTTCGCTTTTTATCTTACTGCGTTTCTTCTCTTACCGATTACGATAGCGCATCCGAGAATGGATACTACTACTGCGAGAATGATAAATACCATTCCATCGCCTGTGTTCTGGTAAGTATATGCATCTGCTACAGATACTACGCTTGAAAGCTCTTCGATTGTTGCCGCATCAGACTTAATGAGAATGTTGAAGAATACATCGCCCTCGCTGAGTGCCTTGAGCTGATCGAAGTTATTGATTGTGATGAGGTACTCGCCTGCTGCGATCTCCTCAACTGTGTATGTACCGTCGTTGAGGCCCTTAATGCCTTCGAATGTACCGTTTGCTGCATCTACCTTTACTGTGAAGGAAAGCTTTGTTGCAGAGAGATACTGCTTTGCTACCTTTACAGGAATGCTCCAGATGCCGTCTTCCTTAATAGCATCGTCTGTTCCGATATCGCTACCGCCCTCGATATCGGAGGGAGGAGCAGGATTGGGGTTCTCATCGGGAATATCAATCTCTCCGGGGCTTGCGAAGTTATAGATCTTTACGTTATCGTATGCTACCTGTGCGTTCATCATTCTGAACAGAAGGAGTGTGCCATCTTCCTGTGCCTGCTGTGTGGAGTAGTAGAAGTATCTCCAACGAGCGTTTACAACAAGGGTACCCCAATCGCAGGTGTAACCAAGGTCACCTGCATTGCCGCTCTCTGCGTTATCTGCCTCTGTGGAGAGGTCGTCGATCCAGAGACGTGCGTTACAGGACTCATTATCATACTGGAACTTCCAGTTATACCATGTGTCCTTCTTAAGGTTGTAAGGATAAGAGGAAAGAACCTCGTTCTGGTCATTCCAGTTAACTACCTTAAACGCATTATCGTTGAAGAAGTAACCGCACTGGAAGTCATATACGCTTGCGCCACCGAACCAGTTATAGAGCTCGTGTCCGTAGCCCTCGATTGTCTGCTCGAGGCCTGTGTACATAATATCGAACTCGAATGTGAAGGATGTGGGGAAGTTATAGTGAACTGTACCGTCGCGTGTGTCGATGTAGGACTGTGCGTTTTCTGCATCTGCTGCTCTGTAGTCGAGAACGTTGCCGTGGTCTCCGCCTACGTTGCCGATTGTACCTCTATACTCGGGAGCACCCCAGATAGAAAGGTCTGCAGGATCATCATATGTGATGGTGTAGAGATCCTCGTATGCTACGGGAGTTTCCTTGTTAAGGTCACCGGAGAGGTAGTCGTAGTATGTGCCTACGGGGTCGATGTTCTCCTGGCTGAACTTTGCATCAAGGAGAGTGGTAGGATCAAGTGTCTTGTAGCCTGCCTGCTGCTGTACTGCTGTTTCAACAAGTGTTACGCTGTTGGAACCGGAGCATGCTGCGCCGCCCTGCTCGTGGTGAGCCTGGCAGATACCGGAGCCCCATGCCATGAATGCATCCCAGCCTGCGGTGGAGTCTGCACCGTCGTTAAGAACTGCCATGGACATACCAAGCTCCTTACCAAGAGCACCGCGGGGACCCTTAGTTGCTGTGTCACGGCCTGCTGAATACTGCTTCCACTCGAGAGAGTCATACTCGCCGTTGTAGATGTATGCCCAAGGAATAGCTACCTCATATACTGTGAAGCCTGCCTGTGTATCCTCAGAGTAGTTGCTGCCTGCAGGAGCTACTACGCAGCTTGTTGTTCCGAGGGGGTTGTTGGAGAAGGATGTCATACCCTTGTTGGATACGTTCTCCCATGCCTCGGAGAAGCCGCCTGCGATCTGGGAATAACCGAAGAGGAAGTCAGGAACATTGTTTGTGCTCCAGGGCTTCTGTCTGTCTGCAGTTACTGTGAAGGTGCCGCCGTTTGTTACTGCGTTTGCACCGTTCTTATCGATTCTTGTCTGGATAGCGTCACCGTTCCAGGTATTGGTTGTTCCGCTCTTAAGAGAGTGAGAATCAGGATCCTTTACCTTTGCAGCAATGTAGAACTTGTTAAGGTCCCAACGGAGCCACACAGTGTAACTGAAGTTACTGTAGTCATCTCTGTTTGTTGCGGAAATACGGTTGTAGAAGAATTCGTACCAGGTGGTGGTATCATCTATTGTTGCACAGTCAAGTGCATTAATAGTGAATGTTGCTTCACCCCATTCAGCCTCAGAAACATAACCGTCGATAGTAGGTGCTGTCTCGAAATAGAGAGCATCTACGTATGCAATGTTCTCAGCTGTTGCCTTTGCGCTTGCAGGAACCGCAAATGCTACGCAGGAAAGGAGCATAATGGCGATAAGTACAAGCGAAATCGTTTTTTTCATCTCTGAAAAACCTCCATTATTATTTTCAAGCCTGTGTACTCGACACACTTATAGCTTTATAGCATAATTGTATTCTTTTGGAAGGTATTTGTCAATAGATTTTCCAAAACTTGCTCATCATTTTAGTATGGAATTTCCTTCCTTTTAAACGGTTTTTGCCATATTGCACAAATTGATTTGTGCAATATGGCAAATCACTTTCAAATGTGTTTATACTACATCATTCCTCTTCTGCGGTGCAGCAAGGCTTTCCGCAGGCGGGGCAGATGATCTCTGCGGGATCAAGGCTTTCATCATAGCAGATAGTATCTCCGCAGCTCTCGCACATGATGCACCTCATTCCTTCCTCGTCAAGGTCGAAAACATCCTCATCCTCATCCTCATCGTCATCATCGACATCCTCAAGATAATCGCAGCCGCAGCACCCCTCACACTCACCGTCGCAATCCTCATATTCGCCGAGGTCGTATTCATCATCATAGAGGCACTCGTCCTCCTCATCCTCAAGGTATACTGTCTCCTCAAGGTCGGCAAGGTCGGAATCCAGCTCATCTACGTAATCACAAAGCTCGGAATAATCCTCATCAAGTGTTTCTACTGTGGTTGCAATGTCTGCTACCAGATCAAGAAGGCCTGCAATAAGCTTGCCCTCCGCCTTTTCTGTATCAAGCTTAAGGCCATCTGCAAGGCCCTTAAGATATGCGCTCTTTTCACCGATCGTCATTTTATTTCCCTTTCTTTTCATTAATTATAATTGTAAAGATAAAGGCGCCAAGCAGGACTTTGTCCCGTTGACGCCTTCTGATCTTTCTGTTCAGTGGTTCGTGATGTTTCTTATGCTCTTTCGAGATACTCGCCTGTACGTGTATCGATTCTGATGGTCTCGCCCTGCTCGATGAAGAGAGGAACACGAACAACTGCGCCTGTTTCAACAGTTGCGTTCTTGGTTGTTCCTGTTGCTGTATCACCCTTTACGCCGGGCTCTGCATCGATGATGAGAAGCTCAACGAACATGGGAGGCTCTACAGAGAATACGTTGCCCTTATAGGACTTGATATTACAGATCATCTCTTCCTTAACGAACTTGAAGTTATCGGAAAGCTTGTCTGCATCGAGGGGGATCTGCTCAAATGTTTCCATATCCATGAAGTAGTAAAGCTCGCCATCGCTGTAAAGATACTGCATATCCTTACGGTCGATTCTTGCATCCTCATACTTATCTGTGGGAGAGAAGGTCTTCTCAATTACAGAGCCTGTAATAACGTTTCTGAGCTTTGTACGAACGAAAGCCGCTCCCTTACCGGGCTTAACGTGCTGGAACTCGATAACCTGCATTACGTTTCCGTCCATATCAAATGTGATTCCGTTTTTGAAATCTCCTGCTACTACCATAATAGTAAATACTCATCCCTTTCGGGATAGCTCCTTTCGAAAATAAAAATAACTAACAGTATTTTAATACATTTCTTCACATTTTGCAATAGGTATCTGATATTTTTTAAAATTTTCCGAAAAGCAGCTCCCCCACAGCACCGTTCAGCGTTTTCCACATATCACACGCATATCTGATTTTTAAATTCCGGTTTATCGGGGAGGGGAGAACGGTCGCTTTTTTGAAAAAAAGCTCCGCAAAAAACTTTAATCAGGTTTATATAAAGGGAGCACACTCCCTTTATATAAACCAGCAAAAGCCCCTCACGGGGCCTTTGTTCAAAGGAGTGACCACCCCTTACCGACAAGCCGAATTATTAAAGTTTTCGCC